>USHZ01000037.1 GCA_900554595.1 uncultured Collinsella sp.
AAGGAGGCGCCATGGGGCGCAATAACAAGCATAAGCGTGGAGCTCGCAATAAGCGCGGGCCGGTGCGCAGCGAGCGTCGCCCGAGTCTGACCGGACGCGTGCAGCTCCATGAGCACAGCGCCTACGTTGTAACCGAAAACGGCGACTACAAGGTCATGGGCCGCGGCAAGCGCGAAATTATGGACGGCGATACCGTTGCCGTGAGCATTAAGAACAGCCCGCATGGCGAGCGACGCGCCGTAATCGAGGGCGTCATCGAGCGTGCAGCCATTAGTGTGGTGGGCACGTACCAGACCGCCGGCCCGCTCGGGGTGATCGAGCCACTTGATTCTCGCCTTAAGGCCGATTTCTTTATTCTGCCGGAGGACACCTCGGCGGAGCGCTTGGGCGTTCATCCGGGTGATGCAGTCGTCGCACGCATTCTGACATATCCGACGCGCCTGGAATCGGGCACCGTGACGATCGAGCGCCGTATTGGCGGCGATGACGCGCCCGATTTGGGCGTTCAGTATGTGATGGCGCGCTATGGCTATACCGATACTTATCCCGAGGCCGCGCTAGCCGAGGCCGAGGCACTTTCGCTCGATGTGGCCTCGGCGCTCAAGGACCCGCTCCGTCGAGACCTGCGCGACCGTTTTGTCATTACGATTGACCCGGTCGACGCGCGCGACTTTGACGACGCCATCTCGCTGGAGCGCACGCCCGAGGGTGGCTACAAACTGGGTGTCCATATTGCCGACGTTTCGCACTATGTTGCCTGGGACGGACATATCGATCTGGAAGCCCGCCATCGCACGACGTCGGTGTATCTTGCCGATCGCGTGCTGCCCATGTTGCCCGAGCGCCTGTCGAACGATTTGTGCTCGCTGCGTCCCGACGAGGACCGCTTGGCGTTTACCGTCGACATTGAGCTCGATGCGCAGGGTCGCGTGCGCCATTACGATCCCTATCCCAGCGTGATTCGCTCGCGCGTGCGCATGGACTACGACGGCGCCGAGGCGCTGCTGGTACGTGCCGGTGCGGTGGAGTATTCGGTGCTGGAGGGCGCCGCCGAGGATGTTGCCGCGGTTGAAGCCTCGCGCGAGGAAGCGCTCGAGCGTGGGCTTGCGTGCGAGGAAACCGCTCGCGGCTATAACGTCGACTTGGGGGATTTCCTCGTAGCTGCCAACGAGCTCGCCGAGCTTCGCCGTCGCATTCGTCGCGCACGCGGTTCGGTCGACTTTGATACGGTCGAGATCCGTGCGCTGTTGGACGAGGACGGTGTGCCCGTGCAGATCGTGGCCCGTGAGCGCTCGTGCGCCACGTCGCTGATTGAGGAGGCCATGCTGCTGGCCAACGAGTGCGTGGCGGAGTGGCTGGCCGACCGCGATATTGAGGCCTGCTATCGCGTGCACGACGATCCCAGTCCCGACAGCCTGCACGGTGCCGCCGTGGCGCTGGCGCAGCTGGGTATCATCGATGACCGTCGCGCGTCCGGCATTGCTCTGGGAAGCCCCGATGAGCTGCAGGCGGCGGTTGATGCCGCAGCCGGTACGGCCAACGCGCCACTCGTCAACACGTTGCTGCTGCGCAGTATGCAACGCGCACTGTACAAGCCGCGCAACGAGGGCCACTTTGCACTTGCCGCGCCGTGCTATTGCCACTTTACGAGTCCCATTCGCCGCTATCCCGATCTGGTGGTGCATCGCGTACTCAAGCTTCAGCTGGCCTACGAGCAGCTGGGCGGCAAGGACGCCTTGGTGCGTACGCCGCGGCTGATCGGTAAGGGTCGCGAGTCCCTGCCGCGCATCCTGCCGCAAATCTGCCGCGCGTGCAGCGATGCCGAGCGTGCGGCCGACGCCGCCAGCCATGCGACGCAAAAGATCAAGATCGCCCAGTACTACGAGGACCGCCTGGGCGAGCGCTACGCCGGAACGATCTCGTGGGTCAGCAGCATGGGCCTCTTTGTGCGCCTGGATCTGACACAGGTTGAGGGTTTGGTTTCGATCAAGAGCCTGGGCAACGAGTGGTTCGAGTTTGATGAGGACGCGCTCACGCTCACGGGCGCCGACACGGGGACTCGCTATGAGCTGGGGCAGCGCGTGATCATCGAGGTCTCGCGCGTCAACACCACGCGCGGGCACTTGGATTTCAGGCTTATTCATTAGCCGGAATTTGGCGACTGATAGAGAACGGGGCGGTCTTTTGGGGCCGCCTTTTTTGTGGCGCATCAATCGTCTTGCCGCTCGCGCGCTTGCGTCTTCCGCCTGCTATAGGGGAGATAAAACCTACCAAAATAAACCTGTCCCTTTTTGGGAGGTTTACGAGAGAGCGGGGATGAGATGACAACGGTGTACGGGTATGCGCGGGTGAGCTCGCGTGATCAAAATCTGAATCGGCAGCTGGATGCGCTGGGCGCCTATGGCGTGGAACCGGCGAATATCTTTGCCGATCATGCGAGTGGCAAGGACTTCGATCGACCCCGGTATCGCGAGCTGCTGTGCGCGTTGGATTCCGGTGATGTGCTGGTGGTACTTTCCATTGATCGGCTGGGCCGTAACTACAGCGAGATCCTCGAGGAATGGCGGTGCATAACCAAAGAGCTCGGCGCCGCCATCGTGGTGCTGGACATGCCATTGCTCGACACGCGCGCCAGAGACTGTGGTGGGTCGGACGTGACGAGTGCGTTGATTGCCGATATTGTTTTGCAGCTGCTGAGCTATGTGGCGCAGGTGGAGCGCGAGAACATTCACCGGCGCCAAGCCGAGGGCATTGCGGCGGCGCGAGCGCGCGGCGTGCGCTTTGGCCGGCCCCGCAAACCCTGTCCTCCGCAATTCGAGCTGGTGCGCGATACCTACGAGGCGGGTGATATCACGCGGAGTCAGGCGGCAAAGCGGCTAGGCGTGTGCGTGGGGACGTTCGATCGCTGGATGCGCGAGATGGAGTAGGGGCGCCACGGTCCTTTGGCGCCCCGATTCGAACATTTTGGATTTCGCTACGGCGACAACTGCATTTGGGGGTACACTCGCTGCTGCTCAAAAAATGACGGAGGTTAGCCCTTGGCGCGTGTGAAGCACATAGTCGGATGGATTTCGGTTGCCCTGCTGGTCGTGACGCTGGCAAGTATCTGGATGCTGACGGAGCAAAGCGTGGAGCAGACGTCGTCGCTCAGCGAGTCCACTGCGCGTGCGGTGGAAGGGCGAAGCGCCAGCGTGCAGCCCGAGACTGCGGGGGAGACCCAGGCAGGGGATGCCGCCGGGGACGCGGATTCAACGACTGCCACCGTTCATCCCGACCCGCTTGCCCCTGTTCGCATGTGGATGGGCACCAATATCCGTCGCGTCGCACATACTGTAGAGTTCTTCTTTGTAGGACTGTTTGCTTCGGCGACAGTGGCATGCCTGGGCGAGTGCCTGCCATGCGCGCGATTCCGGTACGTACTCGCTCTGCTCTTTTGCGCCGTCTGCTCTGTCGGCGACCAAGTGCACAAGATCTTTGTTCCTGGTCGTCATTTCGACATGATCGACCTGGGCTTCGATGCCGTGGGCTATGTCACCGCCATGCTGTTGGTATTGCTGGTCTCCGCATGGGTGCACCACGTGACGCGCCCCATCGGCGCCCATGCGAGGCGCTAGTCGGTAACAAACTCGTTTCTGATAATGCGACCTCGATGAATCATTTTGTGTCGCGCGTATTTCCGAGCGGTCGGATTTGAGGGGCGAGCGGTAGAACGCTCGCCCTTTGTGCGCCACGATGCGGCACAATGTACCGTAAAAGCTGTTTATATCCGGTACGAATCGTTCGTTGGTCTTTAATTCTTCTCAACGGAGGTGTTTGAGATGACAAACGGATTGCTTTTGCGGCTTCGCGAGCGTGAGCTCAGCGCGAGCCCGGCGGAACGCAATGTCATCGCATATGTAAGCGCTCATCCGCACGAGGTGGTCGGGCTGTCCGTCCGCAGTCTTGCCGATGCCACGTTCTCCTCGCCCTCGAGCATTTTGCGTTTCTGCAAGCGCTTGGGTTTTGCGGGCTATAAGGAGTTCCAGCGCGAACTGATTGCCGAACTGGCGCTCTTGGGTGACAAGAAAGACTTTGCCCTCGAGGACATCTCCATGGATGACAGCGTCGAACGTATCGTGGGGAAGGTGATGAAAAGCAACGTGCGCACGATCGAGGCGACGGCGCGAACGCTCGATTACACCGTCTTGGAGCGATGCGCGGCCCATCTTAAGCGGGCACGCGCGGTCAATCTGTTCGGTATCGGTGCCTCTCGTTTGGTCGCGCACGATCTGGCGCAAAAGCTCATGCGTGTCGACAAAGAGTGCCATCTGTACGACGACTGGCATGATCAGCTCTTGTGTGCCAAGAACATGCATGAGGGCGATATGGCAATCGCCTTTAGCTACTCGGGCTTGACGCGAGAGGTGCTGGACTGCACCGTCGAGGCTCAACGTCACAACTGTCCCGTTGTGGCCGTGACCAAGGTAGACGGATCGTCCAAGCTTGCCACCATGGCCGATGGCGTGCTCGGCGTCGCCGCGAGTGAGCCCTTGGTCCGCAGCGGTGCCATGGCTTCGCGTATGGCCCAGCTTATGGTTGTCGATGCCCTGTACGCTGCTTACGTTGCCAACGACTACGAGCGGGCGAAGCATGTCATTAAGCAAAACTACATCGAGAAACAGGAAAGATGAGGTGAATGAAATGCTCGATTTAACAAAATTCACGACCGAACAGCGTAATCAAAGGTCAATGGACCTCGATACGATGGCATCGCTGCAAATCGTCACGACGATGAACGATGAGGATCTTCGTGCCGTCCAGTCGGTCACGAAAGTGTTGCCTCAGGTTGCTACAGCAATCGACTGGGCTGCTGAGGCGCTCGAGCGCGGCGGGCGCGTCTTTTACATGGGTGCAGGCACCAGTGGTCGTCTGGGCGTGCTTGACGCTTCGGAGTGCCCGCCCACGTTTGGTGTGTCACCCGATCTGATTGTCGGGCTCATTGCCGGAGGTGAGACGGCGTTTATCAAGGCTGTCGAAGGCGCCGAAGACAGCGAGGAGCTTGGCGCGAGCGACCTGCGGGAGCGTGGACTCTCGGACAAGGATCTTGTCGTTGGCCTGGCGGCAAGCGGTCGTACTCCCTATGTGGTGGGCGGCCTTGTGTGCGCCAAAGCAACTGGGTGCAAGACCATCGCAATTGCCTGTAACCAAGGGTCGAAGATCGGGGAGAGTGCAGATCTTGCCATTGAGCCCGTGCCCGGTCCCGAGGTGCTGACCGGCTCAACGAGGCTCAAGGCGGGAACGGTCCAAAAGCTCATTCTCAATATGATTTCGACCGGTGCCATGGTCAAGATCGGCAAGGTATACCAAAACCTGATGGTCGATGTGCAGCAGACGAACGAGAAGTTGGTGGTGCGCGGCCAGAACATCGTGATGGAGGCGACCGGCTGCACGCGCGAGCGCGCTGTTCAGGCGCTTGCAGATGCCGGCGGCCACGTAAAAACCGCTATTGTCTCGGTGCTGCTGGGCTGCGATGCCGAGCAGGCTGCGGTAGCTCTCGAGCAGACGCGCGGCCATGTCCGTGCTGCGGTGAGTGGCCATGAGAAGAGCAATGCCGATGTCCAATAGGTGCACGGCGTGAGCAGATATGACATCCAGAAGAGATACCCAATACAAGGAGGAGTTATGACGAACAAAGAGCTGGCTCAAAAGCTGCTGGACCTTTTGGGCGGTAAAGACAACGTGCTGGCAAACGCGGCGTGCATGACGCGCCTGCGCGTGTCCGTCAAAGACACGAGCAACGTTGACACGGAGGGTATTAAGGCACTCAACGGCGTGATGGGCCTGGTCGAGGACGGCACGATGCAGATCGTGCTGGGTCCGGGCAGGGTGAATAAGGTGCTCGAGGAATTCTCCAAGCTCACTGGCCTTGCGAAAGGCGTTGCTGACGAGAGCGTAGTTGACGCTGCGGCCACAAACAAGGCCGCGCAGAAGGCCAAGTACGAGTCCAAACCGGTTCAGGCCTTCCTTAAGAAGATTTCCAATGTCTTCGTCGCCCTGCTTCCCGGCATCATTGCGGCTGGCCTCATCAACGGTATCTGCAACGTCATCAATGTCTCGACGGCGGGTGCGCTTGCGGGCGAGTGGTGGTATCAGGGCATTCGTTCCATGGGTTGGGCCCTCTTCGCCTATCTGCCCATTTTGGTGGGCTATAACGCGGCGCGCGAGTTTGGTGGCTCCGCTGCACTGGGCGGTATCGCCGGCATGATGTGCATCGCCAACAGTGCCATGCCCCTGCTTGCGCCTGGCGCGGCCGATCCTGCCACTGCCATTCTGCTGCCGCTCACCAATGCGCAGTACAACCCCGCAGCGGGCGGTATGATCGCGGCTCTCATCGCTGGTGCGTTTTTCGCCTGGATGGAGCGTCAGATTCGCAAGGTCATGCCTAACGCGCTCGATACGTTCCTGTCCCCGCTGCTGGTGCTCATCATCGGCGCCTTTGCTCTGATGCTTGTCATCCAGCCGGTTGGCGCTTGGCTGACGACCGCGATCTTTAGCGTCCTCACCTTTATCTTCGAGAAGCTGGGCGTCCTGGGCGGCTATATCCTGTCGGCAGGCTTCTTGCCGCTGGTGTCCGTCGGCCTGCATCAGGCGCTCACGCCGATCCATGCTATGCTCAACGATCCCGACGGCGCTACCAAGGGTATCAATTACCTGCTGCCCATCCTTATGATGGCTGGCGGCGGCCAGGTCGGTGCCGGTTTGGCGCTGTACTTTAAGACCAAGAACGCCAAGCTCAAGAAGTACGTCGCCGAGTCCATCCCCGTTGGCATCCTGGGCGTGGGCGAGCCTCTGATGTATGCCGTTACGCTGCCGCTCGTTCGTCCGTTTGTGACGGCCTGCCTGGGTGCCGGATTTGGCGGCGCGCTCGCGGCACTGCTTCACATCGGTACGGTTTCTCAGGGCGTTTCCGGTCTGTTTGGCCTGCTGATCGTCGTTCCTGGCCAGCAGCTCGGCTACGTTGCCGCTATGCTGCTTGCCTATGCCGCCGGCTTTGTCCTGACGTGGCTCTTTGGCGTCGACGAGCAGAAGATCAACGAGTTCTTTGGTGAGTAGCCTGATGCTGCGCGCTATGTCATTCGAACGTCTTGACGTGACGCAGATCTCTTGATGCTATGGTTGTGCCGGCGGGGCTAACTGCTCCGCCGGCCTTTTTTAAAGGAGCGTTGAAGCGTGAAAACGGGTATTTCGATTTATCTTTCCAGCCCTCTGCAGGATATTGAGCGGACGATTGAGCGTGGTGCCGCGGCGGGTGCGCGCTATGCGTTTACCTCACTGCATATTCCCGAGGATGGGGGAGCGGCGTATGCCGATAAGGTCCGTCATGTGCTGTCGCTGCTTTCCGCCCGCGGCATTGCACTCATTGCCGATGTGGGGCCGCGCACGTGCGATTTGCTCGGGCTTGAGCGCATCGAGGATCTGCGTGACCTGGGGCTGGAATACCTTCGTTTGGACTATGGCTTTAGCGCCCAGCGGGTCGCGGAGCTGTCCGGTGTATTTCGCATTGTGGTCAATGCATCGACGGTGAGTTCTGATGAAATCGCATCGTGGCGTGAGGCCGGTGCCGATGTGACTCGTTTTGCCGCCTGCCACAATTTTTATCCCAAGCCCTATACCGGTTTAGCTCTGGAGGACATTGCTCGGGTGAATCTTCGTCTTGCGGCGCTCGGCTTCGAAATCATGGCTTTTGTGCCGGGTGATGCCAACGTTCGCGGGCCGGTATTCGAGGGACTGCCGACGGTCGAGGCGCAGCGCGGTCGCGCGTCAAAGGTTGCCCTCAACATGCTTGAGCTCGCACATGGCGCCGATTGTGACATTGTTTTGGTCGGCGACCCCGATCTTTCGGATGCGGGTTGGGCGCAGTTTGCTCAAGTTTCCGCCGGATACGTAGATCTGCAATGTGAGCTTGAGTCCGGTTATGCCTATGTGCGCGGGCAGATTCATCACGACCGGCCCGACTCGAGCGCCCTCATCTTTAGGTCTCAGGAGTCGCGCACGACGCTTAAGCCAGATTCCGTGCCGACGGATACCGGTGCCGGCCTGCCGCGAAAGGCGGGGTCGATCGCTGTGAGCAATAGCGGCTATGGGCGCTACGAAGGCGAGCTTGAGATTGCGCGGGTCGATCTTCCCGGCGACGAGCGCATGAACGTTGCGGGCCATATCGCGCCCGAGGCAATGGAGCTGCTGCCGTTCATCAAACGCGGATTCGGGGTACGCTTCGTTTAGCGTGTGACCCGTGGGCTACAATTGCCACATCATGCGAAGGCGTCTCGTATGGTGTGTACCTGCGTTGGCCGATCTATATTCGGAGGATTCCCATGACCGTACTGTTTGTTGAATATCCCAAGTGCTCGACCTGTAAAAAGGCCAAGGCATGGCTGGACGAACATGGGGTTGAGTATATCGACCGCGATATCGTTACGGACAATCCCGCGGCCGATGAACTTGCGACCTGGATTGCTCGTTCGGGGCTGCCGGTGCGACGCTTCTTTAACTCGTCGGGCATGAAATATCGAGAGCTGGGTCTGAAGGCGCGCCTGGATGCGGGTATGACGGACCAGGAATGCTGCGAACTGCTGGCGACTGACGGCATGCTGGTTAAGCGCCCGCTGCTGGTGGGCGACGACTTTGCGATTCCCGGCTTTAAGGAAGTGGCTTGGACCGAGGCGTTGCTGTAGCGGCTGCGGAAAGCACGTCCCATTTCGAGTGGCGATTCTGGGATGTGCTTTCCGGTTGAGAGCTCTATCGGAAATGACATCCCGTTTCGAGCGCTGATTCTGGGACACGGTTTCCGGTTGGAGGCTCTACGGGAAAGTGGGGACCAGTTTGAGCTTGAAATCTGGGACGCACTTTCCGCCGGTGGGCCTGCCCCAGTCAGTCCTCCAGCTGCGCCCATTCGTGTGGGTCGTAGATCTTTACGTGCTTGTCGGGCGTGTCGCTCCAGTACTCTTCGTCCATAAAGGGCAGGTATGCCTGAATGCCGGGGCAGATAAACGGAATCCGTTGCCGCTGCAGGCGCTCGCGCTGCCGCCGTTCCAGGTTCGTCTCGGATATGACGGTCGGCATGCCGGACAGCTCGACGAGGCTTGCCTGGATGCGCTTAAGGTCGGGGAGCGCCGCATGCCATGACGTCCGCATGATCAAAAATGAGGCGTGGCGGTAGTTTGCCTGCATCACCGTGATGGCGGGGCGTAGTGTGGGATGGATTTTGTCCCGTTCGGGCCAAAGGTCAGCAGTGATCTCGAGGCCCAGGGTCTCCCATAGGTAATCAAGCTCTTCGTCCATGGCGCCTCGATATCTACGCGATCATTGATACTTCGATTGTGTTGCCTGGTGCTATCGTTTTCGAGGTAGAATCTGCCAACGGTTGACGGCTACCGCTCGCGGCGTTTTGTCCTTCGTGTACAGCGGTCGGCTTCACAGGTCCTTCACGGGTTGGACGAAATTAGGCCAATTTGACCGAATTTCAAAAAAGTCAAAATTGGGGCTTGCGTCATGGCGGGACTTCCCGTATATTTCTTTCTTGCGCAAAGGCATAGCCGAGCGCAGCGATGCAGTCATTGGGATGTCGTCTAATGGCAGGACAGCGGATTCTGGTTCCGTCAATGGGGGTTCGACTCCCTCCATCCCAGCCATTGCATTTGCTACATATGGCCCGTTCGTCTAGCGGTTTAGGACGCCGCCCTCTCAAGGCGGAGATCACCAGTTCGAATCTGGTACGGGCTACCCACAAATGAACGCCCGGGCCTCGCAAGAGACCCGGGTTTTGTGTATCGACCGTATTTACGGCGCCTGCCGTGTTTCGCTCAGATCGAGGAGTAGCCATGGATCTGCCCATCAGCTTGCAAGACATCACGTATGCCGAGAACTATCTGGCGCAGGGCGACCTGGCCACGGCGACGCCGCTGTTGGAGCGCCTGGTGGAGCTCGCCGAGGAGTATATCGACGCCGAGTGCAAGACGGAGGAGAAGCGCCAATACTTTAGCTTCGATAGCAAGTTTGAGCGCTTGGCCTATCGCCGCGTGGAAAAGGATCCGCGCGAGCTGGTGCAGGTCGAGGTGCCCTTTGATCGCCTGTATTCCGACATGGCGTATGCCTACATTCGCCAGCAGGATTATGTGAGTGCTCGCAACGCCTTGATGCAGGCCGTGCGCTGGGACCCCATGAACTGCAACTATCGCTTGGACTTGGCCGAGCTGTTCCGCGCGCTCGAGGACAAGCAGGAATGGGCATCGCTTTCGTTTTCGGTGCTAGAGCGTGCAAGCGATGGCAAGTGCGCCGCCCGCGCCTACGCCAATCTAGGCCAGTACTTCTTGGAGCCCGAGACCGAGAACGTCTCGGCGGCCGTGGGTTGCGCGCGTCTGGCGCTGCGTTTGGCCCCTGGCGATGCGCATACGACGCGCCTGCTCAACAAAATCCATACCACCTATCCGGATGCCGCCGATGAGAGCGACGACCACGTGATGGGTGAACTGGCCCTGCAAGGCGTGCCGACCTCGCCTTCGGCCGAGATTGCCATCTGCCTGATTATGTGCGCGACCGATGCTGCAAGCGACGGCGACAAGCAGGAGGCGACGCGCCTGACGGTCCGTGCCCGCGACCTGGTAGGCGAGGAGGCCTGCGCGGCGATTATCAAACTGGTGCGCGAGAGCGACGCCGAGCTCAATGCTGAGCGCAAGGCAAAGCGCGACGCCGCGGGCTCAAACGCCGATGGCGCCAAGGAGGCCGGCGATGCCCAGTAAGCGCGAGCGCAAGCTCATCTCCAAGAATCGCTCGGCACACCACGAGTACTTTATTGATGAGACCTTTGAGTGCGGCATTGAGCTGAGTGGCACCGAGGTCAAGTCGATTCGCGAGCGCGCGTGCCAGATCACCGACACCTTTGCACTGATTCGTGGCGGCGAGTGCTGGCTCGTGGGCCTGCATATTCACCCTTATAGCCATGGTGGCGTGTGGAACCGCGACCCTGATCGCCGTCGTCGTCTGCTGCTGCACCGCAAGGAGATTGACTTTCTCGACGGTAAGCTACGTAATCGCGGCTATGCCCTGGTGCCGCTGGAGCTCTACTTTAATACCGACGGCCGCGTAAAGCTGCTGCTGGGCCTAGGCCGCGGCAAGAAGCTTTACGACAAGCGCGAGGATATGGCCAAGCGCGATGTCCAGCGCGAGATTGACCGCGCCCTCAAGGAGCGCAATCGCTAGGCGCTTTGTATAAGTTGCGGTGGAATACGGACTGTTTTGCCTGGTTGAGGTGCTATTCAGTCCTTATTTCACCGCAACTGCGGGCGTCTCATCTTGCTTATACTGTTTTGACACATATGTCTCAAAGGTGGTGTCCGTTATGGGCGCCGCCTTTTTTGTGGGTACATACATCCATGAGGTTCCAACCCGGGTTAGGGGAGTGATCGTTATGGACAAAACTGCGTTCTTTACCATGCCGAGCGGTCTGTACGTGGTGAGCGCCGCGGCAGACGGACTGCGCGCCGGCTGCGTCATCAACACTGCGGTGCAGGTGACGTCCATGCCGCCGCGCATCTCGATTGCGGTGAACAAGGACAACGTCACCTCGGGTGTCATCGCATCGGCCAAAGCGTTCGCGCTGACCGTGATCGATCAGACGGCCGATATGCTCTACATTGGCAACTTTGGATTCCGCATCAGCAGCGATTATGACAAGTTTGCCAAATACGAGACCCGCGAGACGGCTCTGGGCATGCCCTATGTGCCCGAGCACGCGGCGGCCCTGTTTAGCTGCCGTTTGATCGACACCGTGGATGTGGGTACGCATCTACTGTTTATCGGCGAGGTCGAGGATGCCGAGCGCCTGAGTGACGAGACGCCGCTCACCTACGATTACTACCATAAGGTCCTGAAGGGCAAGACGCCTCCGAAGGCGTCCTCGTATCAAGGCTAGAAATGTTTTAAAAATACTTGCATTATATTATTGAGAATCTATACTAATAAATGAAGTACATCACCAGTCGCGTTCGAGAGGAGAACATCATGGCTGAGGAGAAGAAGACGTATAAGTTCGTGTGCGTCGTTTGCGGTTACGAGGTTGAGGTCGATACGCCCGAGCTGCCCGAGGACTACGTGTGCCCGGTGTGCGGCGTCGGTCCCGATCAGTTTGAGCTCGTCGAGGAGTAACTCGCAGGCACACGGCGAAAGCCGAACATAGCTCTGTCCAAGGGCCCCGGTCGAATTCTCGGCCGGGGCCCTTTTCCTCCGCCCCCAAGGGATCACGGTTGCTGTTAGCCGATCCTGCCTGTCGTGAGTCCGGCCGACCTTTTGTCTTAATCTGCCACATCTAACGGCTCAAAACGGGTCTTCCTGTTACAGATCGAGACAAAAGGTTGGAGCTGAAGAAATGTCTGGATTTGTAACATCTAGAAGCGGAAATTGGGTCCACATGTTACAGATTGAGACAAACCAAAACCGTCCGGCAGAAGATCTCAATCTGTAACATCTAGCAGTGAAAACGGGGTCTATGTGTTACAGATTGAGACAAACGGAGCTGTCCCTCGGAATGATCTCGATCTGTAACATCTAACGGCTCGAAACGGGTCTTCCTGTTACAGGTCGAGACGTTTGCCTGGGTAGGTACCCCGCCCCATTACATCCCTGTTAACAACGCGACATCGAGAATCGTCACGATGGCACCAGTCCCTACAAGCAGCGCGTTGAGCGGGCGCGAGTTGGCGTATTTGCCCATGACGCGGGGCGAACTGGTGAGTCGTATGAGCACAAAGACCGTAATCGGCAGCTGAAGCGACAGCAGTGCCTGGCTCCAAATGAGACCTTCAAAAGGATTTGGGACGACCAGGCACGCCGTCACTGCGCCGACGAAACAGGCCGCTACCCCGATCGAGGAATGTCGGTCGTGGATGTCGTATTCCTCGTCGAACATGCCCGCGGTGATGGTTCCCGCCGCCATGCCCGCTGTCACGCTGCTCGATAGTCCCGCGAACAGCAGCGCTACCGCAAAGATGGTCGAGCTCGCCGGGCCCAAGATGGGGGAGAGCGTGGCCGCTGCGACGGCGAGGTCGTCTACGACAATGCCGTGCGCAAAGAAGGCCGTTGCGGCCAGGATGACCATGGCCGAGTTGATTGCCCAGCCCACGCCCATCGAAAAGAGCGTGTCGAAGAGCTCGTAGCGCAGACGTTC
>USHZ01000038.1 GCA_900554595.1 uncultured Collinsella sp.
TGCGCCCCGCCGGAGAGCGGCTCCGTGTCCCCCGCCGCGGCGGGGGCGGCGTAGGCCGCGGGCCCGCACAGGGCCAGGGCGGCCGCGAGCGCGAGCGCGGCGGCGGCCCCGGAAACTCGTTTCATGGAGCGTTTCATGGAAAATCCCCCTAATCTAGCAACGGTTTAGAGTCTACTAGATTGGGGGGGGGGACGGGGGCCAAGTCATGATTTACCGAACGATTCAACGCATCGTTTGGAAAACCTACAAGGCGCCAAACTCGCTCTCGGAGGATAGGTTTGGTCCGAGTCATGGGTCGCCATCGAGGAAGAACTCAGGCCAGCGTTGCATAAACAGTGCTTGCTCGCGCTTCCAGCGGCGCAGCTTTTCCTCGTTTGCCTCTTCCCTGCTGCGCGAGGTGAACTCGTAGTGGTACAGCTCGGCATAGGGCGTATAGATGGTGCAGTAGCCTGCCTCCCACACGCGCAGGCAAAAGTCTGCGTCGTTAAAACCGACGGCGAGTTCCTCGTTATAGCCTCCGACCTGCTCAAAAATATCGCGTCGCACCATCTGGCAGGCGCCCGTCACGGCACTGAAGTTACCGGGGCGCACAGCGCGGGCAAGATAGCCCTCGCGCTTTGCCGAGAAGTCCTGGTTGGCATGGGCAAGTGCGCCGCGCACACCAATCAAAATGCCATCGTGCTGCACCGGATGATCGGTAAAGAAGAGCTTGGCACCCACCACGCCCGCATCGGGGCGCTGCAGATACCCCATCAATTCCTCGAAAAAGCCTGGCACTATAACCTTGGTATCGTTGTTGAGCAGCAGCAGGTAGTCACCCTTAGCGCACCCAACGCCATAGTTGATAATCTTGGAGTAGTTAAACTCGCCTGGCCAGTATTCAACGCGAGCTCTGCCCTTACCGTCAGACGCGGCAGTCACGCGCTCCGGCAGGGCCTCGTAATGCGCAAACGTCTCCGGGTCTTCGCTGTTGTTCTCCACCAAGACGATTTCGTAGTTGGCATACGTTGCATTCTCGGCAATCGACATCACGCAGGCATCGAGCGTCTCGACGTGATCCTTGGTCGGAATCACAATGCTCACCAGCGGCGCAGGTTTAGGCAGAGCATAGCGCATGCGATAGACAAATGGGGTCTCAGTCTCCTCGACCGTTCCGCAAATGTCCAGCGAAGCAAAACGCCTAGCAAAGTGGACGGGCCGCTACGACGTCATCCAGGGCTCACGCCTGGACTTTGATGGCGGCGCCTTCTTTTGGCAATACCAGCTCATCCTTTCGCTCGGTATCCCCAACCCCATCGCCAAGTGGGACCTGGGCCCCGAGGGCTACCGCGCCATGAATCAGCTGTGCTTTGAGGGCGGCCTGTTCTCGCGTCGCGTAGTCGACAAGATCGGCCTGCCCGACGCGCGCTTCTTCATCTATGGCGACGACGCCTGTTACGGCTATGTCGCCAGCCAGCACTTCCCCGCTGCCGTGGTCGCCGACGTGGTGCTCAAGCGCGCCCGCGCCGTCTCTAACTGGGATATCGCCGGCAAGCGCCAACTCAACTCCACGAGCGACACCAACCGCTACTACATCATGCGCAACCGCGGCTTTTTGGCCCGTTACATGCAAATCTACGGTGACTATCATCCCGTGCTGTTCCGCTTGAGCAACGCCGCGACCTTCTGCAAAGAGTTCATCCACTTGGCCGCGGTCGACAAATGCTTTAAGACCGGTATCCCAGCGCTGCGCCGTGGCATGAAAGACGCCCGCAAATTCATCAAAGATCCCAACTGGAAGCCTATGCCGCCCCTGGAGGACACGGAGTAACAGAGGCCGAAAACATCCCGCCGCTTAAAGCCGCTGGCACACTACGGACACATGCTGCCCATCAAAGCCAAAGCCCCAGCGCACGCGGCCGATACCTGGTCGCGGCACACGGATTTCGTCGATACTGTCACGTTCGATGTCGAGCAGAGCCTGAACCGCCAGCAGCTCCAGGCCCAGCGCGTCCACGCCGGGGTCATACATGATGTTGATCGTTATAAGCGGGCGCTCGTCGAGCATGCCGAGGGTATCGGCCACATCGAGCATCCTTCCCGTAGGAAACACCTGGATATCCCAGCGATCCGCCCCGCGCTTTCGATTGGATGACGGATTGGCATACCCCGGCATACCAAAGCAGAGCCCTTGCAACAGCAGGTGGTATGGCAACGGTGAATCCATCTCGGCCGCGCCGACTCCCGCGTCACCTAGAATTCGACACAGTGCCTGCCTCACCGTGTCTTCGTCACCGCGACACAACCCGTCACGAAACGCATCGACGTCCCGCACATCCTCGGCAGCGCACTCAAACCATTCAATAATCACGAGGCGCAAAGCCTGGCGAAGCTCGCCATTAGGCAGACGCAGACCACGGAAGCGAGCGCTGTTTCCCGGCTCCTCAACCATATCCGTCGTGAGGAAGCCGGACAGGTATAACGCGGTCCACTGGTCATCGCCAGTCGAGGCATCCGACCCGACGGCACCCATCCGAAGCGGAACTTCAACGCATCCATGAGCCTCGAGCAAATCGAACAGAGTCGCAAGCCGATCGAGACTCCAGTCGCCAGCCACCCTACTCAGGCAGTCAGCAAACCCATACAAATCAGCCCGCACCGGCGGCGTGCAACCGCGGTTCAAGAAATCGATCACGCGCGCCGGACTCGAGCAATAAAACCCGCCAAATCGATATCCCTCGAACCATTCACGCGCATCATCCAGGTATTCCTCGCGCCCAGCATGGCCCAACAGAGCCTCGACCTCGGCATCCGAAAAGCCGAACCACCGATCGCACCACGTCGAGAGCGGCGTCGACAGACGATACGAGCAGCCGCGCGCAGAAAGCGCAGCCTCGGCGGGGCCGGGACGCTCCCCCATCAGACACGTCAACCGCAACGAATCGCCCGCAGCGGCAATGGCATCAAACAGTACGCGATCGAGCGGCTCTGCCGGACAGGAGCAAAAAGCGTCCTTCATAGCAAAACGGCCCAACCACGCCGCGTCGTACCCATCAACGAGCAATACAACCTGCTCATCGCAGGCAATCTCCAGCAGCTCAATGAGCACACCAAGCACCGAGTCAACCTCGTCCTCGCTCGCCACGCCACGCGCAACGCGCTCGATGTGGCGCACCTTGTCTCGGGACAAATCCGGAGCCTCCAAAAGCGTCAACAAGCGAGCGCACTCATCCGAAAGAGCGTCACGCACGACGCCGTCGACGTTGGCACCGCACCTCGCGGCGCCAGAAAAGTCCAGCGATATCACCGGATAGCAGGCAAACTCATCCCGATAGCGCCCGCCTCCCGCATCCCAAATCCGGGAACCAGCAAACAGGCCCCGATCGACCTGTCCGACCGCGGGTCGCTCCAGAAAAGCCTTAAGCATCGACAGGTTCATGCTCTTGCCAAAGCCTTCGGGTCTGCAACACGCCACGACGGAAGCATCAGCATCCAAGACATCGGCAATAAACATCGTCTTGTCGACTAGCACGCATCGATCCATGGCCTCGGCAAAGTCATGCTCGCCGACCGGTAGCGCCCCGTTACCCGAACGGTTAATCAACTCTACGCCATAGTGGGCAGTATCACCATAAATCGCCTGTTCAGACACCGTAACTTCCCCCTCAAACGTAGCACGATGCCCATTGTATCGAGCAACTCGACCGCAATAATGCCGTCATGAAGACGTTTCGGGCAACGGTAGCAACAAGTGCCCCGATGGGGCACAACAAATCGCTGCACAACAAAGCGGGGCCCGATGCATTCGCACCGGACCCCGTCCTAGTTCTTAAATTATCAGGAGACCAGGGACCTACTCCTCGGATCCGTCCTCGCCAGCGGACTTCTTCTGCTGATCAAGCTTGTGCTTGCCACTCACAATGGATGTGGCGCCAAGCGTCGCCAAGCTCGCGCTGGCAAGGCTCGCCATCACGATGAGGTCACCCGTCTTGGGCATATTGCCGCCCGAGGTCGTAGTCGTCGTGGTGTTCGTAGTGCCAGCCTTGTCACCGGGCTTCTGCGCATCGGCGTCGGATTTTTTCGCACCCGAACCGGCGGAAGCATCGGCAGCACCGTCGGCATTGGAGCCGGAGCCCTGCTCAGACGATCCCTCATCAGAAGAAGAGCCGCCGTTAATGCCCGCCATCAAAGACGACCCCAGCATGGAGCCAAGTTGCTCGCCGGTAGAAGGCTTGCTTTCCGTCGAGGAATCGCCAGCATCGGTGCCCTCGTTCGAACCGTCCTCGGAAGCATCGGAGCCAGAACCGTTAGAGGACCCAGCATCGGCAGAGGAGTCCGTAGCGCCGTCGGAGCCAGAAGTCGACGAATCGCCAGAAGCATCGCCAGCCGCAGTGCCACCAGACGCAGCCCCACTGTTACCGGCACCATCGTTGCCCGCATCGGTCGAGGGCGCATTCGTGTCGTTATCGTCGCCCGAATCGTTATCGGTACCAGGTGTCGGTACGGCGGGAGCAGCGGGAGCCATGCTCGGACCGGGCTCAGGCTTAGGCTCAGGATCGGGCTCCACGGGCGTTGCCGCAGCGGCCTCGTCCTCGGCAATGTAGACCAGGCAGTCCTTAAGCTCGTTCTTATAGCGATTCTTCCATCCCTCATGGTACTGAGGCTGACTCGAATACTTGCGCGCCACGTTATCAACCACGCTGTTCGAAAGCACGGTCACAAACTCGCGGTCGCTCATATCGTTGGAAAGATTCGCCCAACGGAAAAAGTCCTGGCAGCCACCCGTGCCGCACATATTGGTGATGCTCCACACCATACCCTTGACGCAATCGACACGACCGGAAATATCAATGCCCAGAGCGTTTTTGAGCCACGACTCGGTCACCGCATAGTAGGAGTTGTACGCATAGGCATCCTGCAGCGCCGAGAACTCAGCCGGATCGGTGCTATAAGCGCCCTGGAAAGCCTCCTGCGCAACGCGACCTAGCTCGGTGAGCTGGCCGTTCGCATACATAGGGTTATTCGCGTTGGAAATCTCGCTGCCGCGATCGATCGCAGCCTTAAGCATGCTGTACTTAGCAGAGTCGTAGTTATAGACCTGCTTCATAAACGGAATGAGCGACCAACGGCGGTCGAACTGGTAATAACCCAGCGCGTTATAGCCGTCGCCATACGAAAAGCCCTGGTTATAGTTGCCGTGGCTCTCGTACTTGGTAAAGTACTTCATCTCGTCGGTCACATTGACAAACGAAACACCCTGAACCGACCTCAGCACGCCCGAGAAGGACTGTTGGGTGTAGAGGCCCTTATCGATATCGGTGGCATCCGAGGCAACACCCGGCGTGGGCTCCTCGGCAACAGCAGTCACAGGCGCGGCAACGGTGCCAAACGAAAGCGCCAACGTAAGACCCGCGACAATTGCGGAATGCTTGGGCTGCATAGATCCTCCCTGCATTGGTATAGTTAAAGTGCAGTTTGCAAAGTTGAATTTAAGTATTGCAGCTAGCCCGTTGTTGCACAACAACCCCTCGGTAAACGGCAACAACCCTCCGCGAAATCTTAAGGGATTGCTCTCGAACTACAGCTTAATGTCGAAGTTGATCTCGGGGACGGCGGCTAGGTCGGCCAACGTCACGCCGTCGACGTACTTTTCGATCACATCGTCCAAACCGCGCCAGAACTTGACCGTTGAGCACAGGTCACTGCGGGTGCAGCTGTTGTCGATGCCATCGCACGCTACCGGAGCCGTGCTGCCCTCGACGGCACGCAGGATGTCGCCGGCACGCACCTCGGCGGGGTCCTTGGCCATCATGTAACCGCCGCCCTTGCCGCGCACGCTCTTAAGCAGGCCCGCCTTCATGAGCGGACGGACCAGCTGCTCCAGATACTTTTGCGAGATATGCTCGCGGTCGGCGACCTCGCGCAGGGCGATTTTGCCCTCGACGTCACCAAGCGCTGCGATATAGATCATCAGACGGAGGGCATAGCGGCCCTTAGAAGAAATGAGCATACCTGCCCTTCCATAACGCTGGGGACAAACATAACCGATGAATTTGTCCCACATCTAGAAAAGTCGAGTGGATTAGTCGGGTTTTCCCTTGACTAACGCCGAACCCATAGTAACTTTATTCCGAGAAGATTCCTAGGGTTTAGTACACCTATGAGCACACCATATACAGAGAGGGACAGCATGAGTGCAAATCCGCTGCTTTCCATCGAAGGTCTGACCGCCTCCGTGGACGAGAAGACCATCCTCCACAACGTCAACCTCAACGTCGCCGCTGGCGAGACCCACGTGCTGATGGGCCCCAACGGCGCCGGCAAGTCCACCCTCGGCCACCTGGTCATGGGCGACCCCGTCTACACCGTGCAGGACGGCCGCATCGTCTTTGACGGCCAGGACATCACCGAGCTCACCACCGACAAGCGCTCGCGCGCCGGCCTGTTCCTGAGCTTCCAGGCCCCGGTCGAGATCCCGGGCGTGCCGCTGTCGAGCTTTTTGCGCGCTAGCATCGCCGGCCGCCCCGGCCTGGAGATGAAGGGCAAGGAGTTCCGCCGTCGCGTCAAGGAGCTCGCGGCCGAGCTCAACATGGATACCGCCTACCTCAACCGTGAGCTGGGCGTGGGCTTCTCGGGCGGCGAGAAAAAGAAGGTCGAGATGCTCCAGCTCCTGCTGCTGCAGCCTAAGCTCGCCATCCTGGACGAAACCGACTCCGGCCTGGACGTCGACGCGCTTTCCACCGTCAGCCACGGCATGGACGCCTACCGCAAGAGCTGCGACGGCTCCATGCTCATCATCACGCACAACACGCGCATCCTGGAGCACCTGGATGTCGACCGCGTCCACGTTATGGTCAAGGGCCACATTGTGCGCGAGGACGACGCCTCGCTGATCCCCTGGATCGACAAGAACGGCTTTGAGACCTTCGAGCGCGAGGCCGCCGAGCAGCGCGCCCAGGCCGAGGCCGCCGCTGCCGAGCAGCAGGCGTAAAGGGGCGACGCAATGACCAAGAACCGCACCGAGGTCGCGGACATCGACCGCAGCCTCTACGACTTCACCTATGGCGAGGAGGGTTTCGAGCGCCTCGACGCCGGCATCACGCCCGACATCGTGCGCGAGATCAGTGCCAAGAAGGACGAGCCGCAGTGGATGCTCGACCTGCGCCTCAAGTCCCTCGAGATCTTTAACCGTTTCCCGGATCCGACGTGGGGCCCCTCCATCGAGGGCCTGGACATGGACAACATCGTCACCTACGTCAAGCCCAACACCGACCAAAAGCACGACTGGGAGTCGGTGCCCGACGACATCAAGAACACCTTTGAGCGCCTGGGCATTCCCGAGGCCGAGCGCAGCTACCTGGCAGGCGTCGGCGCGCAGTACGACTCCGAGCTCGTCTACCACAACATGCAGGACACCGCGTCCAAGATGGGTATCGTCTACTCCGGCATTGAGGAGGCCCTGCACGACCCGCAGTGGGAGCCGCTCATCCACGAGAAGTTTATGACGCTCATCCCGCCCACCGACCACAAGTTTGCGGCCCTGCACGGTGCCGTGTGGTCGGGCGGTTCGTTTGTCTACGTGCCCAAGGGCACCAAGCTCGATTTTCCGCTGCAGAGTTACTTCCGCCTCAACGCCAAGGGCGCCGGCCAGTTTGAGCACACGCTCATCATCGTCGAGGACGATGCCGACCTGCACTTTATCGAGGGCTGCTCCGCGCCCAAGTACAACGTGGCAAACCTCCATGCCGGTGCCGTCGAGCTCTTTGTGGGCAAGCGTGCGCACCTGCGCTACTCGACCATCGAGAACTGGTCCAAGAACATGTACAACCTCAACACCAAACGCGCGCGCGTGGACGAGGACGGCGACATCGAGTGGATCAGTGGCTCCTTCGGCAGCCACGTGGGCTACCTCTACCCCATGAGCGTGCTCAACGGCCGCCGCGCTCGCTCGAGCTTTACCGGCATCACCTTTGCCGGTGCCGGCCAGAACCTCGACACCGGCTGCAAAGTCGTGCTCAACGCGCCCGAGACCTCGGCGACCGTCGAGACCAAGGGCATCTCCAAGAGCGGCGGCATCCAGACCTTCCGCAGCTCCATCGTGGCCACGCCCAAGGCCGAGGGCTCCAAGGCAACCGTGAGCTGTCAGTCGCTCATGCTCGACGACCAAAGCCGCTCCGATACCATCCCCGCCATGGACATCCGCGCCAAGAACGTCGATATCGGCCACGAGGCCACCATCGGCCGCATCGGCGACGACAAGGTGTTCTACCTGATGAGCCGCGGTATCTCGGAGGAAGAGGCCCGCACCATGATCGTCAACGGCTTTGCCAACCCGGTCTCCAAGGAGTTGCCGCTGGAGTACGCCGTCGAGATGAACAACCTGATCAAGCTCGAGATGGAAGGAGCGATCGGATAATGAAACAGACCACGAACACCGCTGCAACCACGCTCGAGCAGGTTAATGCGATGCCTGCCGCCACTTGGGGCTGGCTCAAGATGAATCAGACCAAGCTCGAGCTTTCCGACGAGCTTGCCACCGCTCCCGCCGAGGCAGTTGAGGTCGAGGGTTTGGACGAGCAGTTTGCCGGCTCGGCCGACGCCTTCGACGCTGCCATGGAAGCCATGGCCGAGCGCTTCCCCGAGCGCCGCGCATCTGCCCCCGGCGACCCCGCCGACCGAGCCCGCATCACGCCCGAGACCGAGCTCGACGTGCCCGCCACCTCTGTCTACCAGGCCGGCGCTATCAAGCTCGAGGAGGAACTCTCCCCCGCCGAGGCCTTCGAGACCGGCATGGGCGAGGCTGCCTACACCTATCTGGCCGACAACGCTGCCAAGCGCATCGTCATCGACGTGCCCGCCTATCAGCACGCCACGGTTACCGTGCGCGTTAGCGGCATCGACGCAGCGGCTACGATTGCCGCCATCGATGCCGTCGCCCGTCCGCAGGCAACACTCGACCTGCAGATCGCCCTGGACTCCCCCGATGCCGGCGAAGGCGTCGTGGGTTCTGTGCTGCGCGTGTGCGCCCACGATTACGCCACCGTCAACGTGACCTGCACGCAGGCGCTCGACGATAGCTGGATCGCGCTCGACGACACCGGTCTATTCCTGGACGAGGGCGCGCGCGTCAACGTGCAGCACACCGTCCTGGGTGCCGGCGCCAGCGCCACCGGCCTTGCTGGCGACCTGCTGGGCGACACCGCCAAGGTGACGATCGATACCGACTACCTGGGCGCCCGCGAGCAGGTGCGCGACTTTAACTACGAGCTGCGCCACCGAGGCCGCAAGACCGAGTGCGAGATCGACGCCAACGGTGTGCTGACCGGCACGTCCAAGAAGGTCTACCGCGGCACCATCGACCTCGTGCACGGCTGCAAGGGCGCCGTCGGCACCGAGCGCGAAACCGTGCTGCTGGCCAACAAGGGTGTCGACAACAAGACCGTCCCCGTCATCCTGTGCGACGAGGACGACGTCGCCGGCAACCACGGCGCCACCATCGGCCACGTCCGCGACGAGCAGCTGTTCTACCTCGCCTGTCGCGGCCTTGACCAAAACGCCGCCGAGGATCTTTTCATTCGCGCCAAGCTGGAGGACGCCGCGCTTTCCGCCACCGATGAGCGCACCCGCGCCGCCGTCGTCCGCCTGGGCAACAACCTGATCGATAACTTTGAAGAGGAGCTCGCATGATCGACACCGAGCACGTTAAATGCGATACCTGCACAGCACCGGAGCCTATGGTGCTCGACGCCAGCGACGAGGCTTCGCGCGGCTGGCCCACCGTAGACATCGAGACCAACCCCTACAAGGCGCAGTTCCCGCTCTTCCAGCAGCACCCCGAGATCGCCTTCCTCGATAGCGCCGCCACCGCACAGCGCCCCGCCTGCGTGCTCGACGCCGAACGCGACTTCTATCAGCGCATGAACGCCAACCCCCTGCGTGGCCTGTACTCGCTGTCCGTCGAGGCCACCGAGGCTATCGCGAAGGTTCGCCAGCAGATCGCCGACCTCATCGGCGCCGCCCAGGCCAACGAAGTCGTCTTCACCCGCAACACCAGCGAGTCGCTCAACCTGGTCGCCAAGAGCTTTGCACCCACGGTGCTGGAGCCCGGCGACGAGGTCGTCATCACCATCATGGAGCACCACTCCAACCTGATTCCGTGGCAGCAGGTCTGCCGCGAGACCGGCGCCAAGCTCGTCTACCTCTACCCCACCAAGACCGGCCAACTCACCACCGAGGAAGTGCTTGCCAAGGTTGGCCCCAAGACCAAGATTCTGGCCGTGGGTCAGGTCTCTAACGTTCTGGGCGTCGAGAATCCGGTCAAGAACCTCGGCAAGCTCGTGCACAAGTATGGCGGCTATCTTGTCGTCGACGGCGCGCAGTCGCTGCCGCACATGCCGGTCAACGTGGCCGATCTGGGCGCCGACTTCTTTGCCTTTAGCGCGCACAAGGCCATGGGCCCCATGGGCATCGGCGTGCTGTGGGGCAAGATGGACCTGCTCAACGCCATGCCGCCCATGCTCACCGGCGGCGAGATGATCGATTCGGTCACCGAGCAGGACGCCGTCTGGGCGCCCGTCCCCGAGAAGTTCGAGGCCGGCACGCAGGACGCCGCCGGCATCTTCGCCACAGGCGCCGCCCTCGACTACCTCGTCAACACGGTTGGCTACGAAAACATCCAGGCCCGTGAGCAGGCACTCGTCCACTACCTGATGGGCGAGCTCATGCAGCTCGACTTTGTCCAGATCATCGGCTCAATCTATTGGGACAATCATCACGGCGTCGTCAGCTTTAATGTCAAGGGCATCCACCCGCACGACGTCGCGAGCATCATGGACATGGACGGCGTGTGCATCCGCGCCGGCCACCACTGCGCACAGCCGCTGCTTACCTGGCTTGGCGTCGAGAACCTCGCCTGCTGCCGCGCCAGCGTGGCCTTCTACAACGACAAGGCCGACATCGATAAGTTCATCGCCGGACTGCATCACGTTTGGAGCACGTTCAATGGGTAATCTGTACACCTCCACCACGTTTATGGAGCACAACTCGCACCCCGACTACAAGTACGAGATGGATGCCCCCACGCACGAGCACGACGGCATCAACCCCAGCTGCGGCGACGAGCTCACCTTGCAGCTGCGTGTCGAGAACGGCGTTATCGAGGAAGCCTCGTTTACTGGCCACGGCTGCGCCATCAGCCAGGCCAGTGCCGACATCATGGCCGACCTCATCACCGGCGAGACGGTCGAGGAGGCACGCCGCCTGGCCGGGCTCTTCCTGGCTATGATCCGCGGCGAGCAGCTCTCCGAGGAGGACCTGGAAGACCTGGACGAGGCCGCCCAGCTCCAAGACATCTCGCACATGCCCGCCCGCGTCAAGTGCGCCGAGCTCGCCTGGCGCACCCTCGACGGCATGCTCGAGGGGCAAGCTAACCAGTAGCGGATGCCCCAGATCAAAGGGTTTGATTGCCGAGCCGCCCAATACGGGTGGCTCGGCTTTTTCATAACGCCTCGGACACACAAAGTCCGCGCGCCCGGCGCCCCGTCTGTCATTTACTGCACTGCCAGCTGCGAGCACGGACGTTTTCCACGATACCAAAGGCTAGCGGCAGAGCCACGGGCACGCCATGCAATGTGCCAAGCCAGTCCTGCTGGGCTTCGGAACGCCTCGCGCCTACCGCGGAAGGGTACCATAGGATGCGGCGTGCATTTTTGCGAGTATTCAGCATGCCAAGTTGCGTGCATAAGCATCGAAAGCGTTAATCAACGCCTCCAGGCACCTTTATATAGCGTTTTAGAACAAACATCGCGGTCTGACGGGGCTCAGACATGTGCTTCGGGGGCGCATCGACAGGCATAAATAACTTCGGAACCCGTATGTTGCAAGATTGCGGCGCTGCCGAAAGCGCCACGATGTTGAAAACTCCGCTTTTTGCACGGCGTGGACGGGGGTAGGCGCGGGCAAAACCGAGCGGAGCCGTAATTTTATGCATGACGGCAGTCGTTCTATGCAAATTAAGAAACGCAGTTACCGTACCAAGCTTTTGAACGTTGGTTGTGGCGTATGGACGACCCCAGCTGCGGTGCACAGGCAGCTCTACATCACGATTCCGCCAGTCCGCATTGCCGCCCCCGCGCGTGCCCGCACAATACGAGAAACGGTACTTTTGCCAATCCCCGTATACCGCTCTATCTGACGCACAGTAAAACCGGCATCGCGTAATTCAAGAATAACGACGTTGCGCTGCGCCGACGGTGCGGCTTTAACCCCGTGGAGTGGAACCCCGAGCCCCTTCGCCAACTTTTCGGCAAAGGCGTGCCGCTCCCACTCCGTCTCTTTCATATCACACAGCGCTGGCTCGCCGCCGTCGGGCGCCGAAAGCGAACAGGCAATAAAGCCCTCGGCAGAACCAAAAAGCTCAAGCACGCAAGAAGAATCGGAAAATCCCCTCGTCATATCGTTGTCATAGGCCCGTAGATACTCGGCAAAACTGCTCCACGGATAGCGCTCGATCAGAGCAATACCCGCCTCCTGTGGATCAGCGTGTACAGAGCGAATAGCCTCCATCACCTGCCAGTCGGTATCTAGCGAGCGGCGTTCAAAACGGTCCCGAAACAGGCAGCCCGATCGCCCGGTACGCTTGTTGAACCGACGGGCGTACGTCAAAAGCAGTCGTTGCATCGCCGCGCTCATCGCGTCCTCATAATCCGCGAGTACCAGGTGAACATGGTTGCTCATAAGGCACCACGCCAAGACCGTCACACCGGCATCGCGGCAGCAGTCGCGCATCAGCTCCAAAAACTCCCACCGGTCGTCATCGGTCTCAAAGATGAGCTGTTTTCCGATGCCACGGGCCGAAACACGGTAAAAGCCGGTGACCGTTCTCCAAACGCGCTGCACGGCACTCCCTTCAGCGGGATCAACTTGCGCCTTCCAATACACCACGATTGAAACGTGCCATCAAAACATTCACGCAAAACAATACACTCGCGCGGCCAAAGGCAGTAAGCAGGCGGCGAACGGCACCGTTGCAACAGGTCAACCCCTGCAACGCTTACAAGAGCTGACCAAAAGCTTGCCCAAGACGGACCCCCTCTACGGAAGTTCGCGACCACAGAACATAGAGTTAAATCGTTTCAATTGAAAGTTCCGCGCTTCTCGCTACGAAAACTGAGCCGTTCGCCGAA
>USHZ01000039.1 GCA_900554595.1 uncultured Collinsella sp.
GCGCTGTCGATATGGTCCCCGAGGAGCCCGACGCGATGGCGCCGGACGAGGAATACCAGCTCACACCGGCAGGTCGCCGTGAGCGCATTGGGCAGATCGTTCGCCTGGTCAAAAAGTATCGCGTATGGGATAATCTCACGCCAGTGCGCCTGCGTCGTCTGCTCGAAGAGCTCGGCCCCATGTTCGTCAAGATGGGGCAGATTCTGGCTAACCGCTCCGAGATTTTGCCGCAGCGGTTTTGCGACGAGCTGCGTCGCCTGCGCTCCGACGTAGAGCCGGTGCCGTATGAGGTAGTGCTCCGCTGTCTGGAAGAGGAGTACGGCCAGCGCTTGGGGCAGATGTTCGACGCGATCGACCCCAACCCGCTCGGAAGCGCGTCGCTCGCGCAGGTGCACCGTGCCCGCCTGGTGACCGGCGAGGACGTGGCCGTTAAGGTGCAGCGCCCCGGCGCGCAACAGGTCATGGCGCAGGATATCGACATCATCCGTTCGGTGGTGCGCATCGTTTCCAAGTTTGTCAACACCGATCAGTTTGTTGACCTGCATGGCGTGGTCGAGGAGCTGTGGACCTCGTTTCGCGAGGAGACCAACTTTTTGGCCGAGGCCAAAAACCTCAACGATTTCTATGAGTTCCATAAGAGCGTCCATGGCGTGACGTGCCCCAAGTCCTATCTGGATCTGTGCACCGAGCATGTCGTGGTCATGGATTACGTCGACGGCATCTCGATTGCCGATCCCGAGCGCTTGGTGGCCGAGGGCTATGACCTGGAAAAAATCGGCTCGTCGATTGTCGAGGACTATTCGACGCAGGTGCTCGACGATGGCTTTTTCCATGCCGACCCGCATGCGGGAAACATCATCCTCAAGGACGGCATCGTCTACTTTATTGACCTGGGCATGGTTGGGCGCATGTCGAGCCACGACCGCGGTATCGTCAAGGACATGATTTTCGCCGTGGCCGAGGGCGACGTGCCCAAGCTCAAGGACTCGCTCATGCGCTTTGCCGTGACGCGCGGCGATTCTGCCGAGCTCGACCATTCGGCCTTTTTGTCCGATTTGGACTTTATCGTTGCCGACTTTGCGGGGCTCGATCTTAAGGACCTGGATATCGGCGAGTTTTTGACCTCGCTGCTAAGCCTGGCGCGCAAAAACGACGTTGAGCTGCCGAGCGTGGTGACAATGTTCGCGCGCGGCATGGTGACACTCGAGGGTCTGCTGACCGAGTACATGCCCAACGTCAACATGATCCAGATCATCCAGACGCATATCAAAAATGAGAAGAGCACCTATGCGCGCGTGCGCGATATGGGGCGCGATCTTGCCGCGAGCAGCTATCGAGCGGCAAAAGGCTCGCTCGAGGCGGCCGAGTATCTGGGTTTGGCGTCGCGCATGCTCACGCGCGGCCAGCTTAAGGTGAACACGCAGATCATGAGCAGCGATAAGGCGCTGCGGCAGCTGGGTGGAATTATCGACCGCATGTCGATGGCAATTGTGATCGCTGGTCTGTTTATCGGTTCGTCGGTGGTGTACTACGCGCGCATCGAGCCGGTTGTGTTTGGTATCCCGGTCATCGGCTTTATGGGCTACGTGAGCGCGCTGGCGCTGGCGCTGATGCTGGGCCGCGAGATCTGGCGCAATAGTCACGGCGGCAAGCGTTAGCGATTTCCCGGGGTCGGGGGAAACGGATCATTTTGCTCGGCACTCCATCCGCGCCCTTTTCTATCGCAAACCATAGCTTTTACCTTGGGCTTCGCCTATGTGCGGGGCCCTTTTGCGTGCTACCATATTGACAGTAAAAATCGATGGCCTAGATGGTGGTGCGGAGACGCACGAATGCGCGGTTTTCCTGCGTGTTTGGGAGAATCGGGGTGCAAGTCCCCGGCTGTACCAGTAACCGTAATTCCTCTTGGCTCGGGATGGTCGCGTCGCAGATCGGACGGCGTGCCCGGGTCGGTAAGGTTAAGTCGGATCGCCTCCCATCTTGCACGCGGCCGCGGCGCATGCCGCTGGTACGCGTTGGGCTCTGGAGGGAAGGGGGACCCCGATGGGGGTACTCGAGCGCAATATGCGCGATGACGTGGGGCAGCCGCTGGGCGATGCTCCAAGTGCAGACAGTAGGAGACAAATGGATATGTTTGAGGACGAGTGCCAGCGCGCCTCGTGGTGTCGTCATGGGGCGATTGCCCGTGGCGTAGCCAAGCGCGGTCTGGTGGCGTTCCTGGCTTTTGCCATGGCTTTTGGCACCACGCCGGCGCAACTTTGGGCCGAGGGCGCCGAGGGCATTGCCGAGGCCGTGGCGCAGGCTGCGACGGGCGGCGAGGGCGCGCCGGCCGACGAGGGCACCGGTGCCGACACCGGCGCGAACAGTGCGGCGGCGAGCGCTGCTGCCGATGGCGCCGGCGCAGATCAGGGCGCAACTGCGAGTGCCGCGAATGGTGCTGACACCGCCGCAGACAACGCGACTGAGTCCGAGAACTCTGCCGCGACGCCTGCTGCTTCGGAGCAGGGCGAGACAGGGGCTGCTGCCGCTTCCGCCACAACGCTTTCCGATGAGGCAAAGGTCTTCATTCAGGACGCCAAGGATAAGGACAACTCGTATTCCACGAAGTCTGGAGCGCTCGGCGCGGGCGATACACTCTGGGCAAATATGTACGATGAGGTCGAGGACGACTGGTACGGCACTTCGACTGAGTCCGTTGCCAATCCCGGCACCTGGACTTACACCTGGCTCGCCGGTACGACTAGGGCCAGCAGCAATGTCGCCGACTACACCGAGGTCGTAGGCCACGAGCAGTCGCTCACCGTCACCGCCGCGATGGAAGGCAAATACTTCATCTGCAAGGTAACGGTTGATGGCAAGGACTACTATGGTCCGTCCGTTTCTTCCGGCTCGGGCATTAACTCCAATTACATTCCTGGCCCCGTGCTGGGCGCCGGTCAGATGGAGCTTAACAGCGTCAAGCTGAATAGCGACACGCCGAGCATAGGCGATACCCTGACGGCGACTCCGTACATAAGCTATTATCAGCAAGCCCCCGCCGACGCCAAGGTTACCTACACGTGGTCCGCATCCACCTCGCAGTACTCGGGCTTTACCAAGATCGAGGGACAGACGGGTGCTTCGCTCGTGGTGGGCGACGACCTTGAGGGCAAGTACATCAGGGTCGAGGCCAACGCTGGCGTCAACACGGTGAACAAGACCACTTCCAGCAAGGTCAAGCAGGCCGGTGCGGTCGAGATTTCGGCCGTGTCCATCATCAATACCAAGGACGATACGAGCGTCTTTGCGGTGGGGGATACCGCTAAGGCCCGCGCCAAGGAGAAGGGCGGCGCGTACGGCGCGTTCGTCGACGCGAGCAAGCTCAACTATCAGTGGCAGAGCTCTGACACCAAGAGTGGCACGTATACCGACATTGCGGGTGCCACGGGTGAGACCCTCGAGCTTACCGACGCTTTGGGTGGCAAGTACCTCAAGTGCAAGGTGTCCTCGAAGATCGGCTCTTCGAGCTTGACCAACTCGACGGGCGCTCTCGTCGCTGCCGTCGGTTCAATTAATGTCACGAGCGTGACTATGAGCCCGACTTCGGGCAAGGTTGAGGTTGGCTCCACGATTACGGCGACCGCCAAGGCGGGTTCCACCGACGTTACCACCGATTCACATATCACGTGGCAGTGGTATAAGGGCACCTCGAACACCGCAAGCTCGTGCAACACGCCTATCGAGGGTGAGACCGGCAACACCCTGACAGTGACCGCTGCCCTTAAGGGCTGCTATGTCGTGGCCAAGGCCAACGGCGGCTATGGCGAGCAGAAGCCGTACTATGCTGCGGGTCCTGTCTCCGTCGCTGGCCAAGTTGAGCTTTACGACGTGCAGTTCGAGGGCTCTCCTGCCACCAACGGCGTACATGTGGGTGATACGCTCAAGACTAAGGTCCGCAAAAAGGACGGTTCGCGCTACAGCTATATCGACCGCACCGATAATGTGACCTACCAATGGCAGTATGCAAATACCAGTTCGAGCTATGACTCCGCTTATACCGATATCCCCGGTGCTACCGAGGTTACCTATACCGTTGACGCCGCCTATGCTGGCAAGTATCTGCGCGTGAAGGTGACGAGTGAAAACACCGTTTCCAGCACGCAGAAGAAGAGCTCCTACGGCGGCACGCAGTCCGTAGCTCCGCTCGGCCCCGTGACGCTTAAGGGTCAGTACAAGCTGGCGGGCATTGAGCTTGCCGATAAGAACGTTACGCTGAGCGCGGGCTCAAAGATCACGCCGAGCGTGCAGGTTCCGGGCAGCTGGTCGGGCTCGACGAAGGACGTGCCCGACGATGCCGAGTTGACCATGGCGTGGTATGCCAAGGGCGAGGGCGATGCCGATTGGACCGAGCTCACCGACGGCATCGACAAGACCGATGGCAGCCTGACTCTTACGGATGCGCTTGTCGGCAAGCGCATCAAAGTTACGGCGAGTGCTCTCGACAACACGGTTGAGTGGGTATCGTCCGACAGCGTTACCGCGGCGGGGGAGTATAACCTGCTGCGCGTGACAACTACGCCGCAGATCAATAGCGATTCGACCCATCTCGTCTCGGGCGATAGCGTTAAGGCGACGGCGCAGGCCAAGCGCGCCGATGGTTCGGCCACCAATGGCATCGATGTCACCGACCAGGCGACTGTTGCCTGGTATGCGGCAGACGATGCGAAGGCTCCGGCGGCTGACTGGACGCTGCTGCCCGATATGTCGGGCGCCGAGGCGACGGTTTCGGCTTCAGCCACGGGCAAGTATCTGAAGGCTGTCTCCACGAGCGGCAGCTCGACGGTCGAGCTCGTCTCCGCCAACAAGGTTATCGCCGCGGGCTCGCTCGAGGCCGCAGTCCAAAAGCTCAACGATGCCAATAAGCAGATCGCCGTTGATTACAGCGCCAAGGGCGGCAACGTCAATGACGCGCTGAAGGCGCAGCTTGCCGATTTGGGCTTTACCGATATTGACGTCAAGGTCTCCGAGGGCGGCGTTGCCTTTAAGGCCGAGGATGCCAAGGCCACGGTCGGTATCTCCGACGCCCAGGGTAAGACCAACGGCGATGTGACGTTCTTCTTCATTGACCCCAACGATTACACCGGTTACAACATCGACGGCCTGCGCAGCGCCGACGTCATGTTTGAGCTGTCACGCGATGGCAAGACCGAGTATTATCAGCCTAACAAGTCGGTACAGGTTGCTTGGGACGAGGCTAAGCTGCAAGACCTTCTTGACGGAGCCGCCGAATCCCTGCAGATTGGCTACGCGGCGGGCGAGTCCGCCGATGGCGTGACCCAAAATGTCACGCTTCCGTACAAGGCGGGTTCCGCAAAGAAATTCTCTGTTGAATGGACAAGCTCCGACACCGAGCGCCTGTTTGTTTCTGGTTATAGCTGGGAAGATAAGATGGGTAAGGTTTCGCGCGCATCGAGCGATCGAGACGTGACGCTGACCGCCAAGGTTACGGTTACGAGCGGCGACATCAAGCTTGCCGGCTCGCATGACTTTGTCGTGACGGTCAAGGGCGATCCCGAGAAGGTCGCCGCCGACAAGAAGGCGCTCCAGGAGAAGGTCGATGCGGCCTTTACCTACGACAACATCAAGTATTCCGGCACCGACACGGTCGCCAACAAGGACGGCTTGACCGCCGACCTGCAGATGCCGCGCACGAGCACGCTCAATATCGACGGCAAGTACTACAAGGTTGAGTACTCCGCCAGCACCGATGACATCACGTTCAACGGTTACAAGGGCACGGTCTATCAGCCGCTGCCCGGAGCCAAGGCTGCAAACACCAAGATCACCCTCACGGTGACCGACAAGTCGAACTCCGAGGTCACGGCTAGTAAGACCCTCGATTTTGCGATTGCCCCGCAGGACCAGGACGAGCTCGACGCCGAGCTTTCTCTTATGGAAAAGGCGAAGGACGGCTATGCTGCCGCCATTCTGAATGGCCAGGACGCCAATGCCGTTTCGGCGGACATGCACGCGTTTCAGAAGGCATATCTCGATGCCGACGGCAACCTTGCCTGGAGCTACAACAAGGCAACGACCGATTCGACGTCCCTTGGTATTGTTCCGGTGGATCTGCCTGGCTATGACGCGATGTCCGGGCAGGATTGGCGTCTGTTTAAGTCGAGCAACAGTTCCATTGTTTCTGCCGAGAACCTCAAGGTCACGCAGCCGCAGTACAACACGAAGGTTACAATCTCGTCTCGCCTGACGAGCGAAAAGTACGCTCGCTATGCCGAGCGTTATTCCGACAATGCCACGTATGCCAAGCTCGTCAACCAAGACGTATCGGCAACGCTGACGGTTTTAGGCACAACTGGCGTCGAAGATCCCAATGCCGGAAAGACGATTATCGTCACAGCCGGTGTGACAGGGCTCACGGGTAACGCTGGTGATTCTGAGCGTTCGCCCGAGTCCATTGTGCCTTTGACTCAGGTTCCCGTTCAGTATGATGACCATAAGACTGCAGAGGACGTTCTCGAGCAAGTGCTCGAGAACGCCGGCTGCACCGATTTTGAGACCAACTCGCTTGGCTTGACTTCGCTGAAGACCAAAGATGGGCGCATTCTTGGTTCTGATTGGAGTGCTCCCTATCGCTATTGGTCGTTCCACGTCAACGGCGCCATGGCGGATGTCGGCGCGACGCAGTATGTCGTCCAGCCGGGTGACGTTGTCGAATACCGTTATGTTGACGGCTCTGCGGTGATTACCCACACCGTGACGTTCGACGCGGGCGAGGGCTCCGCGGTCGCCGCGCAGAAGGTCGAGGACGGCAAGGCGGCCGCCAGGCCGGACGACCCCGCGCGCGAGGGCTACACGTTCGCCGGCTGGTACTCCGATGCGGGGTGCACGCGGGCCTACGACTTCTCGACGCCCGTCTCCGGCGACGTTACCCTGTACGCCAAGTGGACCAAGGATGAGTCCGCCACGGTCTCGATCGTGGGCGTCAAGAACCCGGATGCCGCGACGCCGGTGCAGGATGCCTGGCTCAACGGCGTCGCCGTGACATATGCTGCCGACTCTGGCGCCACTGCTTGGGACCTCATCAAGCAGGCGCTCGATGCTGCCGGCCTGGCATACGATGCCCCCACCGAGTCCTGGGGCGTGTTCGTCAAGTCGATTACGTCTGCCGGCGGAGTGGAGCTTGGCACCACGGACGATTACTCTCGCAGCTGGGGCTTCTACGTCAACGGCGAATCTGCCTCCGAGGGCGTTTCGAGCTACAAGGTTAAGCCGGGCGACTCCCTGTCCCTGATCTATCTCTATAACTTTAAACAACCGGCAACCGAGGTCGATGGCGTTGTCGTCGACCCGAGTGCTAAGGGCCCCGATTGGAGCAGCTCGTGGCCCGCGGCCGGAACGGGTGCTACCGATGCCCCGACCCCCACGGGCGCTACCGAGGAAAAATGGGTCGCCAAGCTCAAGGAGTCGTCCGACTGGTCCACGTATGTCTCCGAACCGATTACCGCCGGCGACTACCTCTTTATCGCGGCGGGCAATTCGCTCTACCAGCGTGATGCCAAGACCGGTGATGTCGTTAAGAGCGCCAAGCTCGTGAGCGCCATCTCGTCTGTATCGCGCATGGCCTATGCGGACGGCCTGGTGCTTGTCCCGCTGGGCGACGGGCGCGTGCAGGCGCTGACGGCAGACGCCCTCACGACCGTTTGGGTGAGCGAGAAGCTCCCCGATGGCGAGGGCGGCGCGCAGCAGTGCCAGGGCAACCTTACGGTGTCTGCCGGCAAGGTCTATTTCCAGACGAGCGCCGGCTGGTCCGGCCCGGGCGGCTACTCCGTCTGCCTTGACCTGGCGACTGGCAGGACTGTCTGGAAGCAGCGGGCTGTCGGTACCAAGGCCAATTACTACTGGACCGGCATGGGAGTGTCGGGAGACTACGGCTTTGTCGGCAACATGGACGGTACGGTCGAGACCGTCGATCTCGCCACGGGCAAGTCGGTCTCGAGCCTGAGCCTTGGCGCCTCCGTGAGGTCCGGGGTCACGGTCGCGCCCGGCGGCAAGGTTGTCTACGTCGTCAGCTACGACGGCTACCTGCACAAGCTCGGCGTCGGTACCGCTGGCGTCCTGACGGAGCTCGACAGGGTTTCGGTTTCCAATAGCGGCAAAGACGGCAAGGGCGCCGAGTCGTTCGGCCCCACCTCGACGCCGGTTCTCGCCGGTAACAGGATCTACGTCGGCGGTGTGAGCGCTGATCGAGCGGGTAAGTACGGCAGCTATTACGGTCAGCTGACGGTCGTCGATACCGACGACATGTCCGTTATCGCGTCTGTCTCCAAGACAACGACCGGCTTCATTTCGGGCGAGGTCAAGTCCACCCCTGTCGTCTCCCAGCAGGGCGACGCCACCTACGTGTACTTCACGGGTAATAACAAGCCCGGAGCGCTCTACCGCTACAAGGTCGGGGACGAGGCCGCCGAGGAGATCTATACCCCCGCTTCGGCCAACCGGGACTATGGCATGTGCACGCCCGCGGTCGGTGCCGACGGCACGCTCTACTACATAAACGACTCGGGCAGCTTGTTCGCTGTCGCCGGCAAGGAGGCTCCTGCCGTCAAGACCTTCGCCGTCCGTTTTGACACGGGCGGGGGATCGGCCGTAGCGGACCAGGCGGTCGACGAGGGGGGCAAGGCCGTAAGGCCTGCCGACCCCGAGCGCGAAGGCTATGTCTTTGATGGCTGGTTCGCCGATGCGGACGGGACGCAGCCGTTTGACTTTGATTCGGCCATTTCGTCCGACGTCACGGTCTACGCCAAGTGGAGCAAGAAGGAAGTTCCGGTAACCATTTCGGTTACCGGCTCGGTGACTGGCGTCGATGCCGAGAACAAGAGTCAGGTTTGGGCGGACAAGACTACGCTCGAGCTCCCCGAGGGCGCGACGGCGGCCGACCTTTCCGAAACTCTGTTTGAGCGGGCGGGTCTCGTGTACGACGCCACGCCGGACACCCAGTACGGCTGGAGGCTCAATAGCATTACGTCGCCCGACGGCCGCGTGCTCGGCACCGTCGACATGGGTAACAACCGGTGGGCATACTGGTCGCTTGTGGTTAACGGCGAGTATGCGCAGCTCGGCGCGAGCAGCATTGTGCTCAAGGGCGGCGACGACGTCTCTTGGGTATATGAGGTGCCCGAGGCCCCTGCCATCCACACCGTGACGTTCGACGCGGGCGAGGGCTCCGCGGTCGCCGCGCAGAAGGTCGAGGACGGCAAGGCGGCCGCCAGGCCGGACGACCCCGCGCGCGAGGGCTACACGTTCGCCGGCTGGTACTCCGATGCGGGGTGCACGCGGGCCTACGACTTCTCGACGCCCGTCTCCGGCGACGTTACCCTGTACGCCAAGTGGACCAAGAACGCCGCCAAGCAGATTACGGTTTCCGCGACGCTTTATGGCGTAGATGACGGCAAGATGTCCCAGATGTGGGCAGGGGAAGCATCCCTTGCTGTCGATGAAGGCTCGACGGTGCAGGAAGTTACCAAGCGCTATTTTGAGGGCCTCGGTATTGGCTTCCAGTTCATCAATCTGCGTCCGTATGGTTTGGGCGGCGTCGAGCTTTATAGTGTGACGTCGACTGTTGACGGTACGGTTTTGGCCAATAAGTCGACTAGCTATTGGCAGGCATACGTCAACGGCGTTCGTGTCGATGGCAGCCTGGATGAGACCAAACTTAACTCTGGTGATAAGCTCGTTTGGCGCTATCTGATTGACGGCAAACGTCCTGCCGAGTTTGTGAACGGCGTTGTCGTTGAGCCGGACGCCGATCGACCCGTCAATTCCAAATCCGACGCTAATGGCTTTGGAAATGCCGTAACGGATGCCGATACCCCCACGGGCACCACGGCAGAGGCTTGGACGTTTAACTACAAGCAGTATGTTGGCGGAAGCTATGCAAACGCGAGCGAGCCAGTGATCGTTGACGGCTACATCTATTTGGCGGTCAATGACCAGCTTCTTAAGATTGATTGCCAGACGGGCGAAGTGGCCTCATCTGCGAAGCTCAAGGCTAGCGTGAGCTACACTGCTCGCCCCGTGTACGCAAAGGGTTTGGTCATGGTACCGCTCAGCGGTGGCTCGGTGCAGGCTCTGACGGTCGACAAGCTCAAGACGGTTTGGATGACTTCGGCAGTAAGTGCCAAGGCCCAGTCGAGCTCTTCGCTAACGGTCGATGGCGACTACCTGTATATTGGGACGGCTGATTCAACAAAGGATATAGCTAAGTTCGTCAACGGCTTTGTCGTCTGCATTGACATCCAATCGGGCAAGGAAGTCTGGAGGCACAATAACGCGAATGAGGGCTACTACTGGACCGGCGGCGTTGCCGTGGACGGCAAGTTCGTGGTTCCCACGTCTTCCGGAACGGTGGAAGTGCTCGATCAAAAGACCGGCGAGGTGCTAGGCGAGCTTTCCCTCGGCGTAACGACAAACTCGAGCATTGTGGTGTCGCAGGACGGCAAAACCATGTATTTGGTCACGCGCGACGGCAGGTTGCATGTGATTTCGTTCGATGATTCGCTGCGGAGCGAGCTGTCGCTGTCCGAAAAGACCGTCGACCTTGGTTTGACGGGCTGTGCGTCGATTCCGACGCTTCTTGATGACAACACGTTGCTGATTGGTGGCGAAAAGGGCGATTCGTCCGCGTTGGCAATCGTTGACCTCAAGGCCATGAACGTCAAGCTTGTCTCTGGTTCTGACGGTACAGCGCTGCCCGCGGGCGGCATTAAGGCTGCGCCGCTGGTCTCAAAGCAGGCCGAGGGGACCTACGTGTACTTTACGGTCAATAGCGCCCAGTCTGATAACAAGGGAAACCGTATTTCCGGCGGCGGTGTGTACCGTTACAAGATGGGCGATGCCGAAGCGACCTTGGCATATGACGCATCTGGTCACAACGAGTACTGTGACTCGCCTGTTGTTTCCGACCGTTACGGCAACCTTTATTACATCAACGATTCCGGCACGCTGTTCCGCCTGAGTGACGGCATTAACGTCGTCCTGGCATATGGTGACGGGTCGTCCTCGAGCTCTGCCGTGTTTAAGGGAAACAAGCTGGTTAAGCCCGCCGATCCGACGCGTGAGGGTTATACCTTTGCCGGTTGGTACACGGATGAGGCCTGCACTGAGGCGTACGACTTTGACGCCGCGGTGACGGCAGATATAACGCTGTATGCCAAGTGGACCAAGAATGCCGTCAACCCTGGTGGTAACAGTGGCTCTGGCTCCAACGGCGGCTCCAATGGCAATGCGGGCGGCTCTGGCAATGGCGGCAACTCCGGTAGCGGCACAAACGGCCAGCAGCCTGGCGGCGCCGTTTCGCCTGGCCAGAAGACGGTGTCGTCGACCACGACCACGACCGAGACCAAGGACGGCAAGGATTCCAAGAAGGATTCCGACAAGTCCGACAAGAAGGACAGCAAGAAGTCTGATAAGAAGTCCAGCAAGTCCGGCTCCAAGTCCGATACGGGCTCGGTCGCCGCGACTACCGCTAAGAAGTCCGCTGAGGCTCCCGCGCAGCAGTCTGGCTTCAATCCGCTTGCCATCGTCGGCGTTGCGGCTGGCGTGATCGGTCTTGCCGTCATCGGCGTGTTCGTATTTACCAAGCGTCGGTAGGTGAGGGCTGTGTTCGATAAGCTTCAGGACGCCGAGTCCAAGCAGCCCGACTCGTCGTTCATTCAGTTCGACGATGCAAAGCAAAAGGGCGCCGCTTCGGCGGCGTCCGCCCCTCGGCGCAAGGCACTGCTTGGTGCCCTGACGGCCGCCTGCATCGTGTTGATTGTCGTCTCGCTGGGCTTTGTTCACCCTTCCGCCAGCGGTGCCTGGTCCATCGATTGGATTGTCGAGACCGTGACGGGGGAAAGCGTTGTTGCCAAGGATGCGTCGGTTTCCGGCTCGACTAGCGCTTCGGGTAAGACTGGAGTCAAGGGCTCAAAATCTTCGGATGATGCGAGCTCTGGGTCCAAGGATTCGGTCGAATCTGACTCCAAGGACGATTCCGAGTCTTCGGACAAGAAGTCGGACAAGGACTCGAAAGAGAAGAAGTCCGAAGGCAAGGGCGGCAAGAAGTCCGGGGATAAATCGGGTTCGCAGAATTCTGAGTCCACTGGCGGATCGAGCGCTTCTGACGGCTCATCTTCGGGCGGGGGATCGATGACCGGCGGTGGGTCCACTTCTAACGGTGGCGGTGCCTCTGTGGACAGCCAGGGCGGCTCGCAGCAGCCTGGACGTGTTACCGTGACGGTCTCGGTCACATCAAGTGCCGTGGGCAATCCCGTCTCGTCTGGCGGTACGTTTACCTTTAACGAGGGCGCCACGGCCTACGATGCCCTGTGCGCGCTGGGTCTTTCCATTAACGCGCACGGCTCGTCGTACGGCACGTATGTCGCTGCGATCGGCGGTTTGGCCGAGAAGGAGCATGGCGGCACGAGCGGCTGGATGTACTCCATCAACGGCGTAACGCCCAACACGGCCTGCAGCAACTACGTTCTCTCCAATGGCGACACCGTCGTTTGGTATTACGTAACGGGCTAGAAGCCTCGACATAACGCGCCAAACGGGCGGTTCGGACCAACATCCGAGCCGTCCGTTTTTATGCGAATGGGACGCCGTTTCTCAATCGAGGTTCAACCGGAAATTGCATCCCACTCTGAAGGCGAATTCCGGGACGCACTTTCCGCTAGGACGGCGTTGCGGAAGCTACATCCCATTCTGAGGCTGCAATCTGGGATGCACTTTCCGGAACGGTGCTCATGGGGAAACTGCGTCCCATTCATGTGCCATAGTCCGCCTTCTTCGGCAGGCTCTGCAAACAAAAAACCGGTTGGAATGTGAATTCCAACCGGCTGCGAAGCGAGATTATGTTGGGCCGTCTACGACTGCGCGCCCTCGAGGAAGAAGCGACGGCTAAAGTAGTTGTACCAGGTGACCAGGAACGTGGCGATGGCCTTCATGGCCTGGTAGCCGATGCTCAAAAACGTGACGC
>USHZ01000040.1 GCA_900554595.1 uncultured Collinsella sp.
TACGCGACCGACGATTGAACGTCAGATTGCCGCTTAGGGGCGTTTGCAGCGTCGAGCCGTTACGCGGTTTGGTAAAACCGCGTAACTTACATGACCATAACGTAGCGCGATCCCACGTAGTACTGCTTACCCATCAGAACCGGCTCGTCGTTGGGACCGATAAAGCCGGCGCGCAGGTTGAGCAGCGGGTCGTGCGGGGCAATGCCCAGCTCGGCGGCCTGCTCGGCGTTGGCGCGAACGGCCTCGACCGTGCGGTAGCCAACCGAGACAATCGGCGTTCCGCCAACACGCTCGACCTCGGCAAAAATCGACTTGTCCTCAAGATCGGCCGTCAACAGCTCACGGTAGGCGTCAAACGGCACAAAGATGTTCTCTTCAAAGATGGGCTCGCCGTCGGCAGTACGCACGCGCTTGATGTGCAGCAGCAGCGCATCCTTCTGCAGGCCAAAGAACTCCATCTCGTTTTGGCGCGCCGGCACAATCTGGCGATCGATCACGTGCGCACCGGCCTTCATGCCGTTGCCGGCACACAGCGCGGTAAACGTCTGCAGCGTCGAGGCGTGAAACTGGCGATTGATGTGCGGCGTGGAAACAAAGGTGCCACGGCCCTGCTGCTTAACCAGGTAGCCATCGGAGCACAGCTCCTCGACGGCGCGGCGCACCGTAATTCGGCTCACCTCGTACTGCTCGGCTAGCTCAAGCTCGGACGGAATACGCTCCTTGGGTGCATAAACACCTTTCTCGATCGCATCCTTGATTTCGTCGTAAATCTGCTGGTAAAGCGGTGCATTTTTAGGCGCAGGCATATCTAATCACTCTTATCGAAATATTGAAATAACTAATACGTATATAACGTCTAGTTTCATGTTACCTCATATTGATAAAACGATACACCACATACAGCAAATCCTTACTTGCCGTCGTCCTGCTGCAGGCTGTCTTGCTCGCTGAGGCGCGCCTGCCTGCTGGCCATGCGTGCGGGCTTGTCGGGATCGGGAACGGCCGTGGGCATGGGCTCGTCGACATGACCGCCCCACCAGCCGCCCACAAAGTTGAGTGTGTGGAACACATTGATCACGGCGCCGGGATCAATGTCGCACACTAGCTTGATAATGTCCTGGCTCTCGTAGGTCGAGACAACGGCGTGCAGCAGGTACATCTTTTCACGGCTGTATCCGCCGATGACCTCGGCGCAACTAATGCCGTGCTGAAAATGGTCAACATAGGCGGTCATGACCTCGTCCGCCTTGCGCGTCGTGATCTGCAGCGTCACGCGGTCGTAGCGACGATAGAAGCTGTCGATGGTCTTGGTCGAAATAAACTGGAACACGATGGAGTACGCCGCCTTGTCCCAGCCAAACATAAAGCCAAAGATCGCCAGGATAAAGCAGTTAAAACCAAAAATGACGCCCCAGATAGTCTTGCCCGTGTGGTTGGAGACCCACAGCGCGATAAAGTCGGTGCCGCCGGTAGATGCGCCGGACTTAAGCGCGATGGCAGCGCCCAGACCCGAGACCACGCCGCCAAAAATGATGAGCATGATCTTGTCGCCCAAAAACGGCGCGAAGTGAAAGACGTTGAGGAACAGCGACGAGAGCATGACCTGCATCATCGAGAAGATGACGAAGCGCTTGCTAATGCCGCTCCAGCACAGGAGCGCCACGGGGATGTTGAGCGCGAGCATGCCGAGCGAGATGTCGATGTGAACGCCGCCCAGCGAGGTAACACGATCGAGCAGGACCGCGACGCCGGTGAGGCCGCTCGGAAGCAGGTCGGCGGGTTGAATGAACGCCTGGATCAGGAATGTCTGGAGAACGGCGGAAATTGTGACCGCCACGGCGGTGATGGCGCGGCGGACGATGGTGAGGCGGCCGAGCACGAGCACGCGGTCCGTGAGCTGGTCGATGGCGTTCGCCACGTAGGCTCCCTTCGAAGGCAGATGTGGTTGTGGGGCATGCCCGCGATTGTAGCATGGAGCGTGCGGGGGCGCTTCAATTCACCCTCTCTCGACAACCATCAGGGGACCGTGAGGCCGCTCAAAAGAAAAACGCCGTGAAGAGAGCAATCCCTTCACGGCGAATTCGGCGTTTGCCCAGATAAAACCTGCCAAAATAAACCTGTCCCTAAATGGCAGGTAGGATGTCGGTCAGACTGTCGATGACGACGTCGGCGGCGGACTGGTCAAGGTTGACGCCCTCGTGCGGACGCAGCGCCAGGACGCGGGCGCCGGAACGTTTGCCAGCCTCGATCCCCATAGGCGAATCCTCGATAACCAGGCACTCGGCAGGCTCCATCCCCAGCGCCTCCATGGCACGCAGGTAAATCTCGGGATCGGGCTTAAACGCACTGCACTCGTGACCGCTGATGGTGTAATCCAGCACATCGGCAATGCCAGCAATCTCCACCAGCTCGTCAATCAACTCACGATAGGACGAGCTCGCAATGGCACACTTCACGCCACGCTCGTGCAGCTCGCGCATCACCGGCTCCGTCTGCTCGTTGAGCAGCTCGGCATACGGAACGGGATGGTCCGGGCTGTAGACCTGCTTGTACTCAACGCGCAGGCGTTCGCGCAGCTCAACATCGTCGGGCACCAGTGCCTCCCAAATGGCAGGCTCGTTAGACCCCGAAAGATCGGGAATCTCGTCAAAGTGGAACCCTTTCTCTTCCATAAACGCCACGCGGCGACGGTTGTAGAACCACTCGGTATCGACCAGCACGCCGTCCATGTCAAACAGCACTGCCTTGATCATACGCATCTCCTCCCACCTGCCAAAAAGGGACAGGTTTATTTTGGTAGGTTTTATCTGGGGTTTTGCGGCGTGACGGGCACGCCCTCCCCAGAGCAAAAAAGGGGACGGGGCGCAAACCCCATCCCCTCTCAATCAACCCGTAAGGTCTACTTACTTGTGATTAGTAGGAAAGCTTCCACATGTAGCGACGCATGGTCAGCGGGTGCTGACGGGCCTCGGCGATCTGGTTGCCGTACTCGCGCATAACGGCGAGGTGCAGCAGCGGGTTGAAGTAGGTGACGACGCTCGCGGGCACGGCGTCAGCCAGGCCGTAGTCCTTGGAGTCGATCAGAGCGACCTTGGCGCCCATGCGCTCAAGGAAGGTGAGGGCGCGGGCGTCCATCGGACGGGTGGCGCCATCGGACATGAAGAAGACGTAGGGCTTACCCTCGGTGGAAACCTCGAACGGGCCGTGGAAGTACTCGCCGGTGTTGTAGGCGGCGGCGTCGATCCACTGCATCTCGGTGAACAGGAAGGCGGCGTGAGAATAAGCCATCTTCTCGGAGGCACCAGAAGCCATGAAGTAGATCATCTTGTCGTCCTTGAAGTCCTCGGCGAACTTCTTGGCGAGCTTCTTGCAGTGCTGAGCGGCGTTCTCGCAGAGATCGAAGACGTTGGTGAGGCCGGTGATCATGTCCTCGTAGTGGTCATAGCCCTCGGTCTGCTGAAGGATCTCGAGAGCAAGAGCGATGGCATAGCCGGGCTTCTCGCACTTGGCAGCGTAGTTGGCGTGGAAGCCGTGAACGATGACGTGGTCGGCATCGACGGTCAGAGCGGAGCCAGCCTTGTTGGTGAGGGAGACGACCGGGCAGTTGTGCTTCTTGGCGGTCTTGTTGGCCTCGACGGTCTCGGGCGTGGAGCCACCGAGGGAGCAGGTGATCACGAAGGTGTGCTCGTTGACCCAGGAAGGCGTGTCGTAGTTGAACTCGTTAGCGGTAAAGATCTGAACGTTCAGCTTGTCCGTGTTGTTGGCCAGGAAGTACTTGGCGGGGTAGAGGTCGGACATGGAGGCACCGCAGCCGACGAAGGCGACGCTGTGGATCTCGTGGTTGGACAGGACGTCAGCGACGATCTGCTTAGGGAGGTTAAGGTCGATCTCGTACATCTGACACATTCCTTTCGATTTTTGCGGCGCCACATTGCCGGGCGCTCGCAGGGTTACCGTGGTTTGGGCCGAGTCGCCGGCCCGTTGAGGATGTGACAAAGAGACTGCCCTTTGTCACGTATAGGGATGGAAGCCTGCCTGGGGTATGGGATGCCAGGCAGGCCCCCGGGGGAAAGCGGTTAGACGCTTGGTCGCGACTAGGCCAGGATGCCGGCCGCGGAGAGGGCGATGCCGCCCACAATGGCGATCACGAGAAGCCAACCGGTGTTGACGTTCTTCTTGATGAGCCAGTACATAAGGCCGGTGAGGCCAAGGGAGATCATCTGGGGCATCATGCCATCCAGGATGTCCTGGATAACGACGGTGCCCTCAGCGAACTGCAGCGGGGTGGTGGCGCCGATCAGCGTAGCGATCATGCCGCCCACGGACATAAGACCCACGATGCCGCAGACATACATGAGCTTCTCCATGAGGTCGCCGCCCTGAAGCTTGCTCAGGTACTCGTGGCCGCCCTGATAGCCCATCTTGGCTGCGAACCAAGTGATCAGCACGGAGGGGACGATGGAGATGAGCATGGCCAGGATCGGGCCCATGATGGAGCCCTGCTGAGCCAGCTGAACGCCCAGACCAAAGGCGATAACGCGGATGGTGCCTTGGAAGAAGGAGTCACCGATGCCGGAAAGCGGACCCATGAGGGAGGTCTTGACCGCGTTGATCGAATCGGGGTCGAAGTTCTCGGGATCCTTGGCGTACTCCTCCTCCATGGAGGCGGAGAGGCCCAGGATGAAAGCGCTCGTCTGCGGGGTGCAGTTGTAGAACGCCATGTGACGGTGGTAAGCCTCTTTCTTAGCAGCGAGCTGCTTGGGATCGGACTCATCCGGATAGAGGCGATCGAGCGTGGGAACCATGCCGTAGAGGAAGCCCATGTTCATCTGACGCTCGTAGTTCCAAGAGGCCTGGATGGCCCAGGAGCGCCAGAAGAACTGGCTGACCTTCTTGTTCAGGGACACGTCCTTGGTTGCGGTTGCCATAGTGTGTTCCTCCTTAGTCTTCGTCGTCTTCGAGCGGATCGTAGTCGGAATCGACACCGGCGGCTGCATGGGAACCGTTGAACTTGAAGCCCATGAAGACGACAGCCAGGCACACACCGATCAGAGCGACCGCGATGACGGACAGGTTGAGGTAAGCGGCGAGCAGGAAACCGATGAACAGGAACGGAGTCATACCCTTCTTGATCATCATGGTGAGCAGCAGGGCCAAGCCGTAGGCGGTCATGATCTTGGTCGAAACGTTAAGACCGGTGGACAGCCACTCGGGAACCATGTTGACGATGGCCTGAACCAGGTCGGTGCCAACAAAGACGGCGAGGAAGATCGGCAGGAAGTACATGACGGCGTACAGACCAGAGCCGGCGCAGATGTGCATACGGTAGGCGGTCTTGAACTTTCCGTTATCGATCGCACTATCTGCCACATGAGTGAGGGCGGCGATGATGGAACGGAACACGATGCCGAGGAGCTGACCCAGGACGGCGACCGGGATGGCGATCGTCATGGCGGTCTCGGCGGAAGCATCGGTCAGGCATGCAAAGGCAGCGGCCACGATGCCGCCCAGGACCATATCGGGCGGAACGGCGGCGCCGACCTGCACCAGGCCCATGGACACGAGCTCGACGGCGGCACCGACGGCAAGGCCGGTGGGCACATCGCCCAGCAGCAGACCGACGAGCGTAGCGCCAACGAGGGGCTGCTCGAAGTTAAGACGACCGAGCAGGCGGGAGTCCCACATGCAGAACACGCCGACGAGGCCGACGAGCACCGCACTGATGAACGTATTCATACCCTTCTCCTTTCAGTCAGGCAAAAGCCTGGTTGATTACAGCTTGGCGTCGATGTCGACGCTCTGATACGTAGGGGTCTGCTGGACGTAGAGCTTGATGCCCATGTCGAGCAGCTGGTTGACGTCGGCCTTCTGGGTGGCGTCGAGGAAGACGGAGCTGTCCTTGCCGCCGACCTGCTCGGCACCGTCGTGGTTGGCGGTGGCGCCCAGGTTGATGGCGTCGAGCTTGTAGCCCTGGCAGAACTGCAGCATCTCGGCCGTGTTGCCAAAGACGAACATGACGCGCTCGCCGAGGGTGTTGAGCTTGTCCATCTTGGCGAGGGCACGCTCGACGGTGAAGACGTTCAGGCGCACGCCCTGGGGCTTGGCCAGCTTAAGAGCGCCCTTCTTGATGTCATCGTTGGCGGCAGCGTTGTCGACGACGATGATGCGCTCGGCCTGGACCTTGGTGGTCCAGGTAAAGACGACCTGGCCGTGCAGCAGACGGTAGTCAAGACGTGCGAGGACGATCTTGGCGGGACCGGAGCTGTGACGGGACGCCTTGGCCTTCTTTGCGGGAGCCGCGGCGGCCTCGACCGGTGCGTTGGGGTTGGTCAGACCGGTGCGGGCCTCGTTGATGAGGGCCGCGAGCTCGGCGCCCTTGACGGGGGCGGGGCTCATAGCGAGCGTGAGCGCCAGCGGGATGTTGAAACCGCTGACAACCGTGAACTTCGTGCCGTTCTTGGAAAGCTCGACCATGTTGTTGTTGACCGAGCTACCGAGCATATCGGTTAGCACATACACGGTGTCGTCCGCGTTGAACGTGGCGATCATAGCCTCAACCTTATTGGTGATGGGCTCCTTGTCGTCACGAGCAAGCGACACGACGTGGACGTTCGACACGTCGCCGAGAACCATCTCGAGCGTGTCTTTGGCGCCTGCGGCCAGGCCGCCATGAGATGCGAGAATGATCTGATTCATCTTGCCTCCTCCTTTTCGTTATGGTCATTATAACGTCTTATACGTTGCTTATATTGCTAATTAGTATAAAGACCGTTCGCGGGTGAAAATCGACCGTTGACGGGTTTAACGTACTTGAAACGTTGGGGCTGGGTTGGCCGGCGCTGGCTGGATAACCCCAGGTCGGACGCCGCGCGCAATCCCCTATCGCACGAAGTACCAGGGGCTTTCCTGCACGGTGGGCTCCAGCGCAATGCCCGTGCGCTCGCGGAACAGGTCCATGTCCTGCGATTTCTCCGTCCACCACGCGTTGGGCTTAAAGGTCATGCTCTCGACAATACGTTTGACAATGGCGCTGTTGCGCAGCTTGGAAAAGTCGGTGTTCATGATCACGATGGAGGCGAGCACCAGCACAATGCCCAGGACCTTGATTGCGCCGGCGGACTCGGCATAGATGCCAATACCGACCAGAACGGTCGCCACGGTTTCGAACGAAGCCACGACCGGCACCTTCGACGTCTCAAGATCCATCGAAAGGCCCTGCATATAGAAGATGTACGCAAGAGCCGTCGGAATAAAGCCAAAGCCCGCGAACAACAGAATGAGGTGCGGGGACATTGCCGCGGCCACATCGGACCACGGAGCAGAAAGCACAGCCATAAAGCATCCGCCAAAGACAAAGCCCCAAAACGTCACCGCCAGCGGATGCAGCGTCTTGGTGGCCATGCGGCTAAACACAGCCAGCAGCGCACCGCAAAGTCCGGCGATCACACCCGAAGCGACGCCCCAAGTCGAGAAATGGAAACCGGACAGGTCGCCGCTCGTCACCGCGAGCACGCAACCCACAATGTTAAAGATGATGGCGACGAGCTTGTTGGGGGTCACGCCCTCGCGATAAAGCACGCGGCCGAGCATGACGCCAAACACCGGCGAGGTATAGAGCAGCACCGAGGCCGTGGACATGCCCACCTCGCCCATGCACTCGTAATAGCAGGTGTTGGCGACGGCCAAACCGACGATACCGACAAGTGCGCAGGGGACGAGCTCTTTAGGACTTGCCTTGAACAGTGCCATGGGACCCGAGGCTTTTCCCTCACGAGCACCTCCCTGGCAGCCCATGAATACCAAGACCGGAGCCATTAAGACGGCACCCGACAACAGACGAAGGGCCGCCATGCTCTGAGACGAAACACCCAGGGCCGATATTCCGTTAACAAAGATTCCGATGGTGCCCCACATAAGCGCGGCGATCAGCACCAGCACATAGCCCACATTACTTCTCTTCAACGCAGCCTCCTCGGTATTATTTCCAATATGTTTCATGCTACGTTATAGTCGTTATATACATTTATCAAGACTGAAATCGGCGAACGGGAAAACTCTTGACACAGGGAGTGTCGCAGGTGCCGGCAGAAAGGGAACGTCCCCAAGTGCCGCTCTAGCAGTTGCGGTGAAATAGTTCTCAAATAGAGGCCTCACGCCCCCCAACAGGAACTATTCCACCGCAACTTATGAGGAGTATTGGGCTGTTAGGCCGCTCTATCCCTTAGTAATCGAGCTTCCACATGTAGCGGCGCGTCATGTAGTCCTTGTGGGTGACGGCGGAGAGCGCGCGCATGTACACGTTGTTGAGGATCGGGGCGAAGATCAGGTGGTTGAAGTACTCGCTCACGCTGTCCTTGATGTCGTTGAGGCCGAGCTCCTTGGCGTCGAGCTGGTAGACGCGCTCGCCACCGTACTGGTTGACGAAGCGGATTCCGCGCTCGTCGTTGCAGCGGCTGCGGCCGACGCTGATGAGCTGGAACAGCGAGGTGCGCTTGTCCAGGATCTCGAAGGGACCATGGAAGAAGTCGCAGGTGTTGATGGTGCAGGAGTCGATCTGCAGCATCTCCTGCACGTTGCAGATGCTAAAGACGTAGGCGGCACCAAAGAGCGGACCCTGAGCCATCACGTTGATGCAGGGCTTGTCGGCGTTCTGCTCGGCCCACTTGGCAGCGAGCGGACGGGTGTACTCGAAGGCCTTGCGGTAGATGGGATCGATCAGGTCGAAGGCGGCCATGGCGGTCTCGTACTCGGCATAGCCCTCGGTCTGCTGCGTGAGCTCCATGGCAATCATGGTCACGACGGCGGAGTTGGTGCGGCCCATGCAGGACTCGTCGATGGCAAGGCTGTCGTACTGGATCTTGTAGTCGCAGACCTCGGTGAGGCCGGACTCGTCAACATAGATGGCGATGGTGCTGGCGCCGTGGTCCTTGGCGACCTGGGCGGCGACGATGGTCTCCTTGGTGCCGCGCATGGACACGACGACGGCCAGGGTGTTCTCGTTGACGTAGGCCGGGGTGGCATGCACGAACTCGTTGCTGGTGTAGCTGGAGCTCACGACCTGCGTGGCCTCGTGCTCCATAAAGTACTGGGCAGGATAGTTGCCGCCGTTGGATCCGCCGGCGCCAATCCACACGACGCGCTTGATGCCGCCCTTGTCTGCCTTGTCAGCCAAAACCTGGGAGACGACGTCCTTAACCTGTTCCTGAGTAGTCATCGTGCATCAGCCTTTCTTCTCGTTTGATGCTCTCGATGGCATACAAGTTACATACACGTTTTGGTTATGTCGACTAGTTGTATGCTATATTTGTCTTAGAAATTTTGCTGGTAAAGTTATCGACAATCCATTACCAGCGGTTTTGTTGTCATGTTGGATACATGCTTGGTTCAGTAAGCATACAAGTTAGATACAGGTTGTTCGCATGAGCACTTCGTCAAAAAAGAACTTGGCCCAATACGAGCGTCTGGCGAGTACGCTGCGTGACCGCATCGCCGCCGGCACCTACGCACGCGGAGACAAGCTGCCGTCCGAGATGGAGCTCATGGACGAATCGGGGCTGTCGCGCAGCACCGTGCGCCACGCGCTTAAGGTGTTAGTTGACGAGGGCCTGGTGCGCACCGAGCGCGGACGTGGCACCTTTGTGGCCGACACGCCCGCGCTCCACGAGAACAACCTGGTGTTTTCGAGCTATACCAAGCAGGTCGAAGGCCAGGGCATGAAGCCCACCACGCGCACGGTGGACTCGGGCTTTACCAAGGCGGCCGGCAGCATAGCTAAGTTCTTTGACGCCGCCGCGGGCAGCAAGCTCGTCAAACTTGTCCGCCTGCGCTACCTGGACGACGCGCCGCTGTGCCTGGAGACCACCTATCTGCCGCCAAGCTTTGGGTCGCTCATCGATCGCGATATCAACGGTTCGCTCTACGCCACGCTGCGCCAGGAGTTCCATCGTGCGCCGGCGCAGGGGCATAAGACCTTTGAGGTGTGCTATGCCTCGCAAAACGAGGCGTTTTTGCTCAACGTCGAGCGCGGGCAGGCGCTGATCCTAATCACCGACTACGTCTACGACACCGACGGCCGCCCGCTCCATATCTCCAAGCGCATCCAGCGCACCGACCGCGCCAAATACACCGAGCCCATCGGCTAACCTGCCAAAATAAACCTGTCCCTAAATGGTGGGTTTGGGGAGGTCGGGAAACCAGATTGGTTTGGGTTGGTTGGGTGTGCGCTCAGCCAGGACCAGCTCCATCCAGCACATGTCGTACCAGCGACCGAACTTTTGGGCGCAGCGGTCGAAGGCACCCACCAGGCGATATCCCATATGGGCATGGAAATCCTGGCTGTTGTGCGTCAGGTACTCGTCGTCCTTGTCGTGCGGCACGGCAATGAGCGCGCACATGTTGGTGATGCCCATCGCGATCAGGCACTGCTTGAGCGCATCATGCAACTTGCGACCCAGTCCGCCATGGCGCACATCGCGTGCCAGGTAGATCGATGTCTCGACCGACCAGTCGTATGCCTCGCGGCTGTTGAGCGGACTCACATAGGCATAGCCTACCGGGCGCCCGTCCAACTCCATCACCAGATACGGATAGCGCTTGAGCGTACGCTCAATACGCCCGGCGAACTCCTCAACGCTCGGCACCTCATATTCGCAGGTAATCGCCGTCTTACTCACATACGGCTCATAGATGGCAAGCAACGCCGGCGCATCATCGGGCGTCGCCAGACGAATCGTCGGATCGGACATCTCGGTCATACAACCCTTCTCCCTCAAAAACAAAGGCCGCCTTGCGCCAAACCCAGCGCAAGGCGGCCCCTCGTCATTACATCAGGCTACAGAACCGCCGCCAACGCGTCGATATCCTCCTGCGTCGTGGCCCAGCTGGTGCAAAAACGCACCACCGTGTGGGTCTCGTCGTACTTTTCCCAGTACTCAATCGAGGCATGCTCGCGAATGCGCGCCATGTCCTCGTTGGGCAGAATCACAAACTGCTGGTTGGTCGGCGTCTCCAAGAAGAACTGGTAACCGCGCTCGTGCAGCACGCGACGCAGCGCCTGAGCGGTCTCAATCGCCTGGCGACCAATCTCAAAATACAGGCCGTCGGTAAAGAGCGCCTCAAACTGCACGCCCGTCAGGCGACCCTTGGCCAGCAGCGCGCCGTGCTGCTTAATGCGCGGAATGGGATGCGCCGGAGCGTGCATGCCGCAAAACACCACGGCCTCACCGCACAGGGCGCCGCACTTGGTGCCGCCGATGTAGAACACGTCGCACAGCTGCGCCAGCTCGGGCAGGGTAATGTCGCACTCATCGGCCGCCAGCGCATAGGCCAGGCGGGCGCCATCCACAAACAGCGGAATCTCGCGCTTCTGGCACACCGCATAAATCTCGGCCAGCTCGGCCTTGGAGTACAGCGTGCCGTACTCGGTCGACAGGCTCACGTACACGGCACCCGGGAACACCATGTGCTCGCAGCTCTCGTTTTCGTAGAACACCTGGATGTAGCTTTCGAGATCCTCGGCGTGCATCTTGCCCTCGTAGCCGGGGATGGTGAGCACCTTGTGGCCGCCAAACTCGATGGCGCCCGCCTCGTGGCAGGCAACGTGGCCGGTCTCGGCGGCAACCACGCCCTCGTACGGCGCGAGCAGCATGTCAATCACCGTCGCGTTGGTCTGCGTGCCGCCCACCAGCAAAAATACGTCGGCATCGGGAGCCTGACAGGCCTCGCGGATAAGCTGCTTGGCGCGCTCGGTATGCGCATCGGTACCATAGCCGGGCTGCGGCTCCATGTTGGTGTCGACGAGCGCCTGCAGCACCGCCGGATGTGCGCCGTGGGAATAGTCGTTGTTAAACGCGAGCATGGCAATCCTCTCTTACCAGGTATCGACCAGATGATTCAGGTGGGGCTATTGTACGCCGTGCGGATAGGCAATGCGTGCGGCAAGGCACTCAAGTGCCAGTACCAGGGCAAAACCGCAGCTCACGTCACTCAAAAAGTGCGCGCCGATCACGATGCGCCCAAAGGCGACGAACGCTGCAACAACAACCGCCGCCCAAAAGATCACGCGGCGACGCGAAGGTTTTTCCTTAAAGGCTGCCGCGGGAAGCCCGGCGAGCATAAGGCCGATCGCCGCATGCGCCGTGTGTCCGCTCGCAAACGACTTGAACCCGTCCTTGATCACGCCGGCGGCGATATAGCTCCACTTGTCGGGATTGCCGATTACCCACCACGGCTGAAAATTGAGCCCCGGCGTAACCTCAATCACGCGCATGCGCGGGCGCGACCACAGCGGCTTGACAATCACGTTGAGGATGATGGCCTGAGCGACCCACACGGCAAGCACCATCAGCGCCCAGCGCGTGAGATCGTCGGGGTCGGTGTCACGCGTAAGGCGATAGACGATGAGGTTGGCGGCGATGACCAGCACAAACGTCAGCACCAGCTGAGCCGCGACGAGTTTGCCGCCAACCCGCAGCGATCCGATAATCTCGTAGCCGACCAGGCCCACGTTGATCAAAACGCCCAGCGCGGCGAGCCACTTGCTCCCCCTGGAGTTGGGACGCATCGAGCGCACGAGCATGACGCCCGCGATGCTCGCCGTCAGCTCGAACGGCAGCTCGCCGGCGGCCTCGACAAAGCGGCCGTACATGCTGCCGATGTTGAACAGCGCACTCGAGATCTGATAATCGAAGAAGCTGCCCACGCCCAGACAAAGGCACAGGACAACCGCGATAATGGCGACATCTTTCTTATAGATATATCCGAACATGCTTTCCTTTCGATGGGGTCAGATTGCCCAAATGGGGCGTTTGCAGCGTCGACCCATTAGTCGTCATCGCTGACGCCCAGCTGCTGCAGCAGCATGAGCGCCGCGGCCACGGGGCCGGTGCCGTCGTTGGCGTCGAGACCGCGACCCAGGCCGC
>USHZ01000041.1 GCA_900554595.1 uncultured Collinsella sp.
CCAAACAGCATGCCGGCGCGGTTCTGGTAGACGCCCGGGTCGTCGACCGTCATGTGCCAGATGTCCTCGGCGATCAGGCCGAGCACGCAGCAGACGAAGAATACCCAGAACAGGTTGAAGTAGTTGAGCTTGATATAGCCCTCGCCGGTTTCATCGCGGCCGAGCATGCCCTCGGCGGCGGCGTCGCGGTCGAGCATCTCCTGCAGGCGGCGCTGCAGTTCGCGCTCCTGGCGCAGCGTGGGGTCGACGGTGGCCGAAAGCGCGATGAGGATACCGAGCTGAATAGCGGGACGAAGCAAGAAGGGCCCGATGCCCTGGAGCATCACATCGACCAAAAGCTCGACGACGGTGAATGCAATAAGGATGTAGGACAGGCGGGCGGCATTGCGGCGCTGGTTCTTGATAAGGTCCAGGCCAAAGATGATTAGGATGACGGCACTTGCCGCAGAGAGCATGATGCCGGCGACGATAAGGCCGACCGCGACGAGTGTGTTGTCGCCGAGCTTGGCGGCGGCGTTGCCGTTGATGAGCGCGGTGATGACCTGCCACATAAAGGCGCCGACTGACGGGAGCGTTCCCACGCCGGACAGGATGCACAGGACGGCGTACACCTTAATGATGAGCGGGATCTTCTTGACCTCCGTGGCGCTGGGGACGCTGGGGTCGAGTTCGTTTCGATCCATACAGAACCTTTCTCGCTTTGTTGTAGGTTATAAGGATACGCCGCCGACCTGCCAAAAGACAGGACGAACGTCCCAATTGCAACTTTGTAATCCCCAACGGTGGACGCGGCGGCCATCTGGGGCGCGGGCGCTTGCACTGGACGGACCGATAAAATGTTTGGCCGCAAAACGGATTATTAGCTCGGTGGGCTTTTAAAAAGCGCTGCTCATGCGCTGGGGAGCGCGTCGCGCCGTGCGTATAATAAGGCGGGTAACGCCAAAATACGAGGCTCTGAGGGGATGCCATGTCTCAAGAAACCATCCGCGCGGCCGAGCGTGCCGCGGGACAGGTGAACGCCATGTCGACGTATGATCCGGACTCCGACCAGCTGCATGAGGAATGCGGCGTTTTTGGTGTCTGGGCGCCCGATCGCGACGTGGCTCGACTGACGTACTTTGGCCTGCGTGCACTGCAGCACCGTGGCCAAGAATCGGCGGGAATCGCCGTGGGTGACGGCGGCACGGTTATGGTCCGCAAGGATCTGGGCCTGCTCGACCGCGTGTTCTCCAATGCCGACTTGTCGACGCTCTCCGGTCAGCTGGCCGTGGGTCATGTGCGCTACGGCACCGCCGGCGCCAAGAGCTGGGAAGCCTCTCAGCCGCACCTCTCTACCATCAATAGCGTCATTATTGCGCTCGCGCACAACGGCACCCTCGTCAACACCGACGAGCTGCGCCGCCAGCTGATCGAGCTGGGCGTGCCGTTCCTCTCCAACTCGGATTCCGAGGTCGCGACCAAGCTCATCGGCTACTTTACCCAGCGTACGGGCCATCTGCGCGAGGGCATTCGCAAGACCATGGAGCTCGTGCGCGGCGGCTACGCCATGACGCTCATCAATGAGCAGGCGCTCTACGCTTTCCGCGATCCGCACGGCATTCGCCCGCTCGTGTTGGGCAAGCTGGTGGACGAGGGCCTGGACCAGGCCGATGCCGCATCCGTTTCGCAGCTGCCGTCGCAGGACGGCGCCGCGACGGTTAACGTTGCCACCCATGTCACCCGCGCCGGCGGCTGGGTCGTCGCCTCCGAGACTTGTGCGCTCGACATTGTGGGTGCCGAGTACGTCCGCGACGTCCGTCCCGGTGAGATTTTGCGCATCAGCGCCGAAGGCCTAGTGTCCGAGCAGGGCGTGCCTGCTGCCGAAGAGCCTGCTAACTGCATCTTTGAGCAGGTCTACTTCGCTCGCCCCGATTCCATCATGAACGGCAAGAGCGTCTACGCCTGCCGTTATGACATGGGTCGTCAGCTGGCACATGAGGAGCCCGTCGAGGCCGACCTGGTCATCGGCGTGCCCGACTCCGGCCTGCCGCCCGCGGAGGGCTATTCGCACGAGAGTGGCATTCCCTTTGGTGAGGGCCTTATCAAGAACCGCTACGTGGGTCGTACGTTTATCGAGCCTACGCAGGAGCTGCGTGCCATGGGCGTGCGTATGAAGCTCAACCCGCTGCGTGACAACATCGAGGGCAAGCGCCTGGTCGTCATCGACGACTCCATTGTGCGCGGCACCACCATGGTGCAGCTCGTCAAGATGCTGCGCAACGCCGGTGCCAAGGAGATTCATATCCGCATCAACTCGCCCGAGGTCATCTGGCCGTGCTTCTACGGTATCGATACCGACGTGCAGTCGCAGCTCATCAGCGCCAACAAGACGGTCGATGAGATCTGCGAGTACATTGGCGCCGATTCGCTGGCCTTCCTTTCGGTCGAGGGCCTGCTTAAGGTCATGCCCAAGGGCGGCTACTGCGACGCGTGCTTTACCGGCCGCTATCCCGTGGCGATTCCCGAGAGCTTTGGCCGCGACAAATTCATGGAGGGCTTTAAACCCCGCAACCTGGACAAGCCGCTACACTTTGACGACGACGCCGTGGTCGAGAAATACGATGACCGCAGCTGGGAAGAGGAGCACGGTGAGGCCTAAAACCTGCCATTTAGGGACAGGTTTATTTTGGCAGGTTTTATCTGCTGTTTTGTTGATATGACGGCGCGCGCTGTTATGACGCGCGCCGAAATGAACGCAACTATGAGCACCGTTTGGCGCCCGCGCGGCGTTGCGGTAGTGGGAGAGGAAGGCTCAGATGAGCGACAGCAAGCATGTGACGTACGAGGACGCCGGCGTCGACACCGCCGAGGGCGGCCGCGCCGTCGACGCTATTAAGCAGATGGTCAAGGACACCAACCGCCCCGAGGTTATCGGCGGCATCGGTGGCTTTGGCGGCCTGTTCTCGGCCGCCGCGCTTAAGGATATGGAAGACCCGATCCTGATCAGCGGCACCGACGGCGTGGGCACCAAGCTCGTGCTCGCCCAGATCATGGACCGTCATGAGACGGTGGGCCAGGACCTGGTCGCCATGTGCGTCAATGACATTTTGGCTTCGGGCGCCGAGCCGCTGTTCTTCCTGGACTACGTTGCCATCGGTCACATTGAGGCCGAGCACATGGCAAAGATCATCAAGGGCGTGGCCGACGGCTGCAAGCTCGCGGGCTGCGCGCTCGTGGGCGGCGAGATGGCCGAGCACCCCGGCGTCATGGCTCCGGCCGATTACGACCTCGCCGGCTTTACCGTGGGTGTTGTCGATCGTCCCAAGATGCTTGACCCCGCGAACGTTCGCCCCGGCGACGTGATTCTGGGCCTGCCTTCCACCGGCGTGCACTCCAACGGCTACTCGCTCGTGCGCAAGGTCATCGGTGTCGACGGCATCAAGCCGGGCACGCCCGAGGCCGCCGCTAAGGCCGAGGAACTGAGCCGTCCGCTCGAGGAGCTCGGCGGTGCTTCGCTGGCCGATGCTCTGCTGGCCCCTACGCGCATCTACGTCAAGCCGATTCTGGAGCTGCTGCGCGGCGGCGCCAACGTTCACGCCATTGCCCATATCACCGGCGGCGGTATTACCGAGAACCTCAACCGCGCGCTCGCCGACGACGTCGACGCCGTGGTCACCCGTAACGGCGCCGAGATGGGCTGGGATGTTCCGCCCGTCATCACCTACGTGTCGCGTCAGGCCGAGCTCGCGCCCAACGAGGCATGCAAGACCTTCAACATGGGCGTCGGCCTGTGCCTGATCGTTGCCCCCGAGGACGAGGTTGCCGTGACCGAGGCTCTGGTCGCGCTGGGCGAGAAGCCGTTCCGCGTGGGCGAGTGCGTCGAGGGTTCCGGTAAGGTCGTGTACTCCGATGAGCGCTAACGAGCAGATGGCTGCTGCCGAGGGCCTGGGCTTTGTGCCCTACACCCGTCCGACCGGCACCGATACTGCCGAGCCGCTCAAGATTGGCGTGCTCATCAGCGGTTCGGGTACCAACCTGCAGGCGCTGATCGACCTGATCGCCGCCGGCAAGCTCAACGCCTCGATTGAGCTTGTGGTGTCGAGCCGTCCTTCGGCCAAGGGCTTGCAGCGTGCCGAACGTGCGGGTATCCAGACGCTCACGCTGTCCAAGGATGTCTATGCCGATCCCATCGCCGCCGACGAGATCATCGCGCACGAGCTGCTCGAGCGCGGCTGCGAATATGTGGTCATGGCCGGCTATATGCGCATGGTGCACACGCCGCTGCTGGCGGCGTTCCCCAATCGCGTGGTCAACCTACACCCGGCACTGCTGCCGAGTTTTACCGGTGCCCATGCGATTGACGATGCATTTGTCCGCGGCGTCAAGGTGACCGGCGTGACCGTGCATTTCGCCAACGAGATTTACGACAACGGCCCTATCATCGCCCAGCGTGCGCTGGCTGTTGAGGAGGGCTGGGACGTCGACACGCTCGAGGAGCACATCCACGCGATTGAGCATGTGCTGTATCCCGAGGTCGTGCAGATGCTCGCCGACGGTCGCGTCCACGTGCTGGAGAGCGGCAAGGTCGCAATTGACGCGCCTCGCGGCTAGCGGCGCACAGTACAATTTAGCCGAGTAGTCAGGGTGGTCATTGGCGCCAAGGCGCGCGTGGCCACCTTTTGTTTTTGGTAGTCACCTGCGACGTTCTTGAATGACTAGTCGTTTAAGAACGTCGCAGGTGACTAGGTGAGAGAGGTGAGCGCATGGCGGATAACGAAGCGCTGTTTATGCCTGAGCTGGTGTTTTTTGATTGGGAGTGCGCGACGCCGGGTGAGGTGTTTGCGCGCCTCGAGGGTGAGCTTGCCCCGCGCGGCTACATTGCCGAGGGTTGGCTCGACGCCGTCCGCACGCGTGAGGACGCCTATCCCACGGGTCTCGCAATGCCGGCGGCAAATATCGCCATCCCGCATACCGATCCGGGATTTGTGGCCAAGCCCTATATCGCGGTGGTGAAGCCCGCCGCGCCCGTGACATTTAACGCTATGGCTGGCATGGGCGCTCCGGTGCCGGCGCAGATCGTCATCAATCTGGGTATCGCCGAGCCGGGCGGCCAGGTCGAGGCCCTGCAGGCGCTCATGAACATCTTTATGGACGCCGATGCCGCAGCCGACGTGCTCGGCCAGACCACGCCGCAGGGCATGGTCGACGCCATCCGCCGCCACTTCTAAGGTGGGGCCAAGCCGGCACCTAGGGACGTTCCTTATGTGCCGGCACTTGGGGACTGTCCCTAACTGCCAGCACAAAAGGAACGTTCCTAACTGCCGACTGCCGGGTATGTCCCCTTTGCACCAAAATGGTGCAGATTAACCTGTGTCCCATGCACCAGGTGTGCTGTGGGGGCTGCGTTGTGACACAATGGCGTTTGTTCGATTCATGATGCGAAAGGCCAAACATGGCAAATAAGAAAAAGAACCCCGAGGCCGCGCCGACGCCCGAGCAACAGGCTCGCGCCGCCTCCAGCTCTCGTAAGAAGCAGCGCAAGACCTATGTGTCCAAGACCGTCAAGATTATCCTGGTGGTCATCGGCGTGCTGGCGATGCTGCTTTCCGTATCGGCCATGGCGTGCTCCGGCCTGATGTCGCAGACCGAAAGTGCCAGCTCGGGCTATAAGCTTACTGGTGGCGTGGCTGCTACCATCAATGGAACCAACCTCACCGAGGACACCGTGACCAAGCAGATCATGAGCATGCGTACGTCCTACGGCTACACCAAGGACAAGGACTGGGCGCAGTACCTGGTCGACAACGACCTCACGCCCAAGAAGTATCGCAAGCAGCTCATTGACTCCTACACGCAGCAGATTCTGCTTCAGCAAGCGCAGAAGGAAAACAACGTGACCGTCTCGGACGAGGAGGTCGAGAAGGCCTGGAAGGACGCCTGCAAGAGTGCCGGCGGCGCCAAGGCCTTTAAGAAGACGCTTAAGACCTATGGCTACACCGAGGACACCTACAAGGACTCGCTCAAGGAGAGCCTGGCGCAGCAGAAACTCAAGGATGCGGTAGCGCCCACAAGCAAGCCCAAGGACAGCGAGATTGTCGATTACATCAACGAGAACCTGTCCAACTACAATGACGCCCGTCGCTCGTCGAATATTCTGATCAAGGTCGATTCCGACGCTTCCGACGAGGACAAGGCCGCCGCCAAGGCCAAGGCGCAGGAGTGCCTGGACAAGATCAACTCCGGCGAGCTGAGCTTCGAGGACGCCGTAAAGCAGTACTCCGACGATACCGGCTCCAAGGATAAGAAGGGCGATGTGGGCTGGGACAAGCTCACCACCTTCGTCGACAGCTACCAGGCGGCACTCGAGGGCCTCAACAAGGGCGATGTGAGCGATGTCGTCGAGTCGACCTATGGTTACCACATCATCAAGTGTACCGACTACTTCCATGTCGATAATCAGGTCGATGACATTAAGCAGGTGCCCAAGGACATCACGAAGTACGTATCCAACGTGGTGAAGACGCAGGCGGCAAGCACCGCGTACAGCGAGTGGCTGGAGCAGTACAAGAAAGACGCCGACATCACCGTCAACCCCATGCCCAAGGACGTGCCCTATAACGTGAGCCTGAAGGGTGTCACCAAGAGCCCGACTGACAATTCGTCGACGACTGAGTAATCATGGGGCGGTGCCCGCGTGAGTGCCGCCCACGCTATTGAGGAGGATTTGCAGATGACCAACGAAGAGCTGCAGAAGGAAATGATCGCCGCCATGAAGGCTAAGGACAAGGTTCGCCTGTCCATCATTCGCCAGGTCAAGGCCGAGGTGAAGAATATCGAGGTTAACGAGCGCCGCGATGTGACCGAGGAAGATGTCAACAACATGATCAAGCGTCTGATTAAGCAGACGAGCGAGACGCTGGAGATGTCCATCAAGGCCGGCACCGACCAAGAGCGTACCGACAACCTGACCGAGCAGGTCAAGATTCTGGAGAGCCTGCTGCCTGCGCAGGTTTCGGGCGAGGAGCTCGAGGCCCTGATCGAGCGGGTTATCGCCGAGCTGGGCGCGACCTCTAAGAAGCAGATGGGCCAGGTCATGGGTGCTCTGGGCAAGGCCACCGGTGGCAACTTCGACAAGCCGGCAGCAGCAAAGATCGTCGGCGCAAAGCTTGCGTAAGGGCCGAGCGGCACATAGTTGATGTTGAGGGGGCGTGACCATTGCGGTCGCGCCCCTTTTTGCTGTGCGATGAAGGACATCCCCCTGGCTGGTCACCGCTTACTCATTGGGGACAGACTTAAATGAGTACCCAATGAGCGGGCACTCATTTAAGTCTGTCCCCAATGAGTAGGGGGAAGATTGCGGGTTCTTTACGGGAATGCAGTGTGGGCTGCGGAAACATGGCTCTTTCCGTACAATAGTTCAACATATGTAAACGCAGGGAAGGGACATTCATGGCAGACATGATCGAGATCAAGCATCTCAACAAGTACTTTGGCGACCTGCATGTGCTCAAAGATATCAATCTCACCGTCAAGCGCGGCGAGAAGCTCGTAATGATCGGGCCTTCCGGTTCGGGTAAGTCGACGCTCATCCGTTGCGTCGATTATCTGGAGGAGCCCACGTCGGGCGAGGTTGTCATCGACGGTACGCCGCTCACCAAGAAGAATCACCTGGAGATGGCTCGCAAGTATAGCTCCATGGTGTTTCAGCAGTTCAACCTATATCCCAACATGACGGTGCTCGGCAACCTGACGCTCGCGCCCATCAAGCTGCAAAAGAAGAGCAAGGAGGAGGCGACCGAGATCGCCATCGCCGCGCTCAAGCGTGTCGGCATGGCGCATAAGGCCGGCGAGTATCCGCAGAATCTCTCGGGTGGTCAGCAGCAGCGCATCGCCATCGCCCGTGCCCTGTGCACCAAGCAGCCCATCATCCTGTTTGACGAGCCGACCTCGGCGCTCGACCCCGAGATGGTCCAGGAGGTTCTGGACGTTATGATTGAGCTCGCGCAGGAGGATATCACCATGATCTGCGTGACGCACGAGATGGGCTTTGCGCGCCAGGTGGCCGACCGCGTCATCTTTATGGAGGACGGCCGCATCCTGGAGGAGGGCACGCCCGAGCACTTCTTCGATAACCCCGAGAACCCGCGCTGCCGCGAGTTCCTGTCCAAGATTCTGCACTAGGCGCGGTGATGGACATGACGGATATGACAAGGGCGGCCGTGTCGCGCCGTCACTTTTTGCAGCTGGCTGGTGCCGGCATGCTTGCGCTGACGGGGACCGCGCTTACCGGTTGCGGCAACTCCACCAGCGGCGAGGGCTCCGACAAGGGGTCCAAACTTGCGGCCATCAAGTCGCGTGGCCATCTGAATGCCGGCGTTAAGAAGGACGTTCCCGGCTATGGCTATTACGACACCGCCAAAGGCCGCTTTGAGGGCATGGAAGTCGATTTGTGCTACCAGATCGCCGCTGCTGTCTTTGGTGTGAGCTACAAGGAAGCCCGTGCCCAGGAGCTTGTCGAGTTTACCGATGTAACGCCCAAGACGCGCGGCCCGCTGATCGATAACGGCCAGCTTGACGTGGTCGCGGCGACCTACACCATCACCGACGAGCGTAAGAAGAGCTGGGATTTCTCGACGCCGTACCGCACCGACTACGTGGGACTCATGGTCAAGAAGCGTTCGGGCTTTACCTCGATTGAGGACCTGGACGGCAAGGTCATCGGCGTGAGCCAGGGTGCTACCACGCAGGGCCTGATCGAGCAGATGATCAAGGACAACGGCTTTAGCTGCAAGCCCGAGTTTAGGGCCTTTAGCGGCTACCCCATCATCAAGAGTTCGCTCGACGCCGGCAATATCGACGTCTTTGCCATGGACCGCTCCACGCTGGCCGGTTACATGAACGAGACCGTTGAGCTGCTGCAGCCCGAGGTCAAGTTTGGCGAGCAGGGCTATGGCGTGGCGACCAAGAAGGGCTGCGATCTTTCGGCTGTGGTCGATCAGGTGATTTGCGATCGCCTAGCCGATGGCTGGCTCGACCAAGAGGTCAAGACCTGGGGTCTTGTATAGGCGCATCGTCCAAGGAAGGAATCAAATGCTCGAAGGATTATTTGACGCCGACCGTTGGTCGACGACATTTCAAAACATGGGGCCCTTCTGGGAGGGCTTTGGCGTGACGCTGCAGGTGGTCGTTGCCGGTCTGTTGCTGTCACTGGTGCTGGGTACGCTGCTGGGCGTGTTCTCTACCACTCGTTCGCGCGTACTGCGCGCCATAAGCCGCGTGTACGTGGAGTTTTACCAGAACACCCCGTTGCCCGTGCAGGTGCTCTTTATGTACATGGCCGGTCCGCAGTTTTTGCAGGCCATAACCGGTGCCGACCAGCCGGTGCGCATCGCGCCGTTCGTGCTGGGCTTCTTGGGCGTGGGCCTGTATCACGCGGCCTACATCTCGGAGGTCATCCGCACCGGTATCGAGGCGGTTCCGCGCGGTCAGATGGAGGCGGCCCGGAGCCAGGGCTTCACCCGTGCGCAGGCATACTGGTACATCGTGCTGCCCCAGACGTTCAAGATCATTCTGCCGCCGCTGTGTAACCAGGCACTCAACCTGGTCAAGAACACGTCGGTTCTGGCGCTTGTGGCCGGCGGCGACCTTATGTACCGTTCCGACAACTTTGTGAGTCTGTACGGTTACCTGCAGGGATACATCGTCTGCTGCCTTATGTACTTCATCATCTGCTTTCCGCTCGCCATGCTGGTGCAGTGGCTCGAGCGCCGCTCCAAGGAGCGTCCGCGCGGCGTGAGCCTGGCCGAGCTGGGGCTCGACAACGTAGAGGAGGCCTAGCGCATGGAAATCTTCAACGCGACCAACCTGCTCTACATTTGGGGCGGCTTTGTTAAGACGATCGAGATCTCGGCGCTGTCGATCTTTTTCTCGCTCATCTTTGGCACGGTGCTGGCGCTCGTTAAGAGCTATGCGCCCCGCCCGTTCCGTATTTTGGTGAGCGCCTATATTGAGCTGTTCCGTTGCACGCCGAACCTGCTGTGGATCCTGTTTATCTACTTTACGGTGCAGGGTTTGGACATTGTGATTTCGACCATCGCCTTTACGCTGTTTACCAGCGCTGTTATGGCCGAGATTGTGCGCGGCGGCCTCAACTCGATTCCGCGCGGCCAGTTTGAGGCAGCGCAGAGCCAGGGTTTCGGCTTCTTTGCCACCATGCGCTACATCATTCTGCCGCAGACGTTTAAGACGATCATTCCGGCGCTGTTTAGCCAGTGCACGACCGTCATCAAGGACAGCTCGTATCTTTCGGGCATTAATGTGGCCGAGCTCATGTACACGGCAAACGTCGTTATGGCCCACGCGATCGATCTGTCGCAGGTGCTTATGCTCTACGGCTTGGTATTTGCGATGTACTTTGTGCTCAACTTTGGTATCTCGCTGCTGGTCCGAGCGTATCAGCGCCGCATCGTAGCCGCATAGTCCTGCTTCCCCAAGCACGGCACCTTGCCTCTCAATCGTCGCTTGCGTACATTTAGTACGCGGCGCTCCTCTTTCGGGGCAATCTGCCGCACTTGGGAAACCAGGACGGTCGTAAGTGACAAAATGGGAAGCAGAGATTGCCTCTTTCTCATTTGTTAGAAAGGAATCGCGATGAGCGATCTGGTGAACAAGAAGAGTCCTGTGGTCATTACCATCGCGCGTGACTTTGGCGCCGAGGGTCACGAGATTGGCCGTATCCTCGCCGATGAGCTGGGGATTCCGCTGTACGATAACGAACTGCTGGTGCGTGCGTCGCTGCGTGCGGGCGAGTCGCTCGATAAGATGGCCGCCTATGACGAACGCCTGGCCGTGGAGAACATGGCGTTTCTGCCCGACCGTTACGATGCCCGTTCGTACTCGGACAAGCTGTTCCAAAAGATGAGCCAGGTGATTTTGGATCTGGGCGAGACCGAGAGCTGCATTATCGAAGGCCGCCTGTCCGATTACCTGCTGCGCAACAACCCTAACCACATTGCCGTGCTGGTGACCGCGCCCTTTGAGGACCGCGTTGAGATCGTGCGCAAGAAGCGTGGCCTCAACAAAAAGAAGGGCGCCAAGCTGGTCAAGCAGCAGCAGAAGGCGCGCGAGGCGTTCTATAAGCGCTATAGCGCCGGAAAGTGGAAGATGACGAGCGGTAAAGACATCGTCGTCAACCGCGCCAAGCTGGGCCGCGAAGGCTGCAAGGACGTCATCGCCGCTGCCTACCGCTACAAGGTGGCTCAGCTCGAAGGCTAACCGATCAAAACCACCACAAGGGGGACAGGCACCTTTGTGGTGGTTTTTGTTTTAGGCCGAGGGGAAGGCCTTGGCGGCAGTGCCTATCCTCGGCTTTTGCAAAATCTTGATCTGTAACACCAAGCCAGCGAAAATGGCTCTAACTGTTACAGATTTAGATGAACCGTTCGGCCGTCAGCCCAACGTCTTGATCTGTAACACCAGGCGGCATATTTGGTCTCTAACTGTTACAGATTGAGATGCAGCGTGGGCGGCCGGCACAATATCTCGATCTGTAACAACTGCAAGGCTCAACGGGCTCCAGCTGTTACAGATTGAGACAAACGCCGGAATTGGTTTGCCGACCAGGCCCCAAACCACCACAAAGGTGCCCGTTCCCTTTGTGGTGGTCGGGCGGCCGGTATAGAAAAAGTCCCCGCCGGGCGTGTGCTCGACGGGGACTTTGCCGTTTGGTGGCTAGCGCTGCAGGTGGTTACTCGCCCAGCAGGCTCTTGGTGATGGAAGCGGCGGCCTTCTTGCCGGCGCCCATCGCCAGAATGACCGTAGCGGCACCGGTGACGATGTCGCCGCCGGCCCAGATGCGGGGATCGGTGGTCTGGCCGGTCTCCTCGTCAGCGACGATGTAGCCCCACTTGTTGAGCTCCATCTTGCCGCCGATCTTGGCAGCGAAGGGGTTGGCGTTGGTGCCGATAGCCGAGATTGCGACGTCGCAGGGGATCTCCTCGATGGCGCCCTCGATGGGCACCGGGCGACGACGGCCGGACTCGTCGGGCTCGCCGAGCTCCATCTTCTGGACCTTGACGGCGCACACGGAGCCGTCCTCGCCAGCGACAAACTCGAGCGGGGAGACGAGCGGCAGAACCTCGACGCCCTCGGCCTTAGCATGGTGCAGTTCGGCGCGACGGCAGGGCATTTCGTCCTCGGTACGACGGTAGGCGATGATGGCATGCTCGGCGCCCAGGCGCTTGGCGGTACGGACGGCGTCCATGGCCACGTTGCCGCCGCCAAAGACAACGACGTTCTTGCCGTGCTTGGTGGGGGTGTCGTACTCGGGGAACTTGTTGGCCTTCATCAGGTTCACGCGGGTGAGGTACTCGTTGGCGAAGAAGACGTTGGGCAGGTTCTCGCCGGGGACGTTGAGGAACTTGGGCAGGCCAGCGCCGGTCGCCACGTAGATGGCGTCGAAGCCCTGCTCGAACAGCTCCTCGGCCGTGGCCATGTTGCCCACGACGGAGTTGTACTCAAACTTGACGCCCATGTCCTCCAGGCCGTCAATCTCGCGCTTGACGACTGCCTTGGGCAGACGGAACTCGGGGATGCCGTAGACCAGCACGCCGCCGCCGGTGAAGAAGGCCTCAAAGACGGTGACGTCAAAGCCGTTGCGGGCGAGCTCGCCGGCGCAGGTGATGCCGGACGGGCCGGAGCCGACGACGGCGACCTTCTTGCCGTTCTTGGGGGCCATCTTGGGC
>USHZ01000042.1 GCA_900554595.1 uncultured Collinsella sp.
TCGACACCAACGCGATGCCGATAACGCCGCACAAGAGGGCTCCGGCAAGCGACAGGCCGGCAATCGAGATAATCAGCAGCAGGACGGCGGGGACGACAGCAATCGTACCCAAAAGACCGCTCATCCACAGGGGCGTGGGGCGCTGGTGGAGCATTCCGGCGGCGCTGGCGGTCGCACGCGGAAAGACGAGCTCGAGCAACAGGGCGATAAAGCAAGTCGACAGGGCTGCGGCCACGATGCCGCCGATGGTGTCGTTAACCGTAGAGGTGTTCTCGTTCTCGGTGCGGTCGATCTTGAGCGCGCCGACCTCGGCTCCTGCGGCGCGCTCGGGGTCCTCGGAAACATGCGCGCTCACGGTGCCGGTGATGCGGGCGTTTTTACCCAAGATGAGCTTGTCGGCCCAGACCTCGACATCGCCATCGACGGTGCCGTCAATGGTTACCGTACTGCCTGCGAGCGCTGCCGACTTGGCAGAGCCGCGCAGGGCAACCGTCTCGCCCATCGCGTAAAAACAGCTGGCGGTGCTACCGGTGTTGAGCACGACATGCTGGCCAGCTACCGTCACACTGCCATCGATCGTGGTTTTGGCGATGTCGATGGTGCGCGCCGCCAGGCGAACGGCGCCACCCACGGTGCAGTCGCGAATCGAAAGGCTGTCGCCCGCCGCGATGATATCGCGGTCGATGGAGGTGTCGTCCAGGTTGAGGCTCTGACCGGCCCAGTACAGGTCGCCTTCGACGCCGGACGGATTGGCGTCATTGTCGGTCGCAAGTACGTTGCCTGCGGTGTCCGTGCCGGCGAACGAAGCCGTGGGAAGTACGGTCAGCGCAAGCACAATCAGTGCGAACAGGAGGGCGATGCGGCCACGCGCTTTACGGCGCCGGGACGACGGTGCTAGGTTGCAAGGCATAGTGAATCCTTCGTTAGATACTCGACATGTATCTAACAGGGTACCCAACGCGCGGGTGCTCTAAAAGAACCTCTCGGTTGCATTTCGGAGGGCTGTGCCGTGCTGTCTACTTTTTGCGATGCAAAAAACGCGCGATGTCGTCCTCGGTGGGACTTTTGATGTCAAAGCGCAGTGAGAGCCAGCGCAGACCCATGGTCACGACAACGCATACGACTAGCGCGGCGACATTGCTGACCAAGCCACTCATGACGAGGCTTACATAGCTTGCCGATCCGGCGATGGCCGCGATGGCATAAAAGTTAGTGCGTTGGAAAATGCCCGGAACCACGCCCATAAAGCCGTCGCGCAACATGCCGCCACCCACTGCAGTGAAGAAGCCCATCATAATGCAAACGACGGGTGCAAATCCGTAGACCAGTGCCTTGTCCGCGCCGGTTGCCGCATAGATGCCGACCGAGATGATGTCGAGCAGGGGAATGAGCTTCTCGGGTTTATCGACGATTGCCGGGAAGATGTAGATGATGGCCGCCGTGGCGATGGAGAGCGGCAGTGCCATTGGCTGGTTGAGGATGTAGACGTTGCCCACTTGCAGCGTCATATCGCGCAAAAGACCGCCGCCCAGACCGCAGACCACCGCGAGCGCGACCGCGCCCACCAGGTCAAGCTTATGCTCGCGCGCGACCAGCACGCCCGAGATCGATGCCGCGACAACAGCGAACATCTCGAGCCAAAATGGGATAGCGACCATGGCATCCGAGGCATGTGAGGTAACGGTTATAGCGGCGGCGACGGGCAAGATGGGGTCCTTTGAGTTGTGGGTTTGGACAATGCCCGTACATAGTACATGTTCGGCGCCGATTGCGACCCTATTGCTCGGTAAACGGTCGGCGGCGGATGCTGGCGTGGCATTGCTGGAATGCCAGGGGTCCAAAACATGTACGCCACCCTCCAAAAATGACATTTTTTGACATCTTTGGAGGCTGACGTACATGTTTGGATTGAGCCCACGGCATGAGTGAGTTGATTTACTCACATCCGGTATATTTCCCCACTTCAACGGACATAAGAGTTGGATACCGGCTCAGAGCGAGAGGCCCTCAATGGATACCCCTGTTCTCATTTCGCATAAAACCGCATGGCTTGTCCATCATGCACCCCAGAATTTGGTTCAGTCTCTTGCGCGGCACGACTACCAGATAGGCGCACGAGGCATCTCCACCCAGCAACGCGTTGCGCGCATACGACAGGCCCTTACCGACTGCGGCATTCCGTCCGATATGCTCAAGACTATCGATATCTCGGTTGTATTCGAATTCGAGCGAATTCGCACCAAAGGCGTCATTTGCCACATTCTTGGACAAAATCTTCCCTACGAACATATTGACGAGTTGACGCCCGGAATCTTCATCACCGACGAAGCCTTCACCTTCGTGCTCGCTGCCGAGTGGATGGATAGGGTCGAATATCTCGAATATGGCTATGAAGTTTGCGGCGATTATCGCATGAGGCTCAATCCCGCCGACCCTTATACCGAGCAACCAGCCACTACCTCCAAGGATGAAATAACCGAACTGCTCGATCGGCACCCCGGCAAACCCGGTGCCACACGTGCACGGCTCGCGCTCAGGCACATCTACGATCACTCGGCCTCGCCTATGGAGACCGCTTCGGCAATCGCCCTCTCGCTCCCAACAAGCGAAGGCGGCGTTGGCATCCGAGGTATCGAACTCAACAAACCGCTCGAGATTCCTCAACGTCTCTGGTATTGCGCCAAAGCTCGAACGCTCAAAATCGATGCGCTTGTTACCTACAAGCGCAGGGAGCTCGGTATCGAATATAAGGGCGGCTTTCACGACGAGGTCGAGCGCAAGGGGGCGGATGCGGAACGAGAGGCAGTTCTCTCCCAAATGGGGTATCGAATCGTTACGCTCACTTCGGCTCAGTTCAGCAGTCAGCTCGCCTTTCACCGCGCCATGAATAACATTCGCGAAGCACTCGGCATGCCTCGCTGTACCGACACCGGGTACCAGAGAAAACAAAACGAACTACGCAAGACACTTATCCGCAACTGGAAAGGCATGCGAGACGAGGAGACACCTTCCGAATAGCGCCACTCCCGTGAGCTCAATCCAAACGTGTACGTCAGCCTTCAAAGATGTCGAAAAATGTCGGTTTTGGAGGGTGACGTACATGTTTTGAGGGAGGGGCGGGTTCGAATCCCTCCTCCGCCGTATTTGCTTGAACATGACTCGATAACAAAAAAGCTCCCATTGCTGGGAGCTTTCTCAAGCAAAATGGCGGAGGAGGAGGGATTCGAACCCTCGTGACCTTATACAGGCCAAACGGTTTTCGAGACCGCCGCATTCAACCACTCTGCCACCCCTCCGCGTGGGGTAAAAACAAAGCAGGCTCAAAGGCCTGCTTTGGAATTAACTGGCGGAGAGTCAGGGATTTGAACCCTGGAGACGCTTTTGACGCCTACACGATTTCCAATCGTGCTCCTTCGGCCACTCGGACAACTCTCCGTTAAATGCGAAAGTCAGTATACACGAGGAATCGCAAAGTGCAAACAGAAAACTTGGCATTTTTTGAAACGCTTGGCTTCGTGACGGGATCTAGGAGGCCAAAAACGGGCTCTGACCAGCATGGCAGCATGCAGCAAATTGTTCAAAATAGGTATTTATAAACGACGTGGCAGCAATTTTAAAAATCTTTGAACGGTGTTGTGAGCCACTGGTATGCATTTCGCGACCATAGCCTTGCAATTGCTGACCTGCAGTTTGATTTGGTTTGTCCCCGTGGCGCCGTATCTTGTCCACAGATCCGTCAAGCATTTGGTCAGCATTTGGTTGGAAGACGCATGAAGTGCCGTGTGAGTATGGACATATGTGGAGGTCATGAGGTTGTAGCTGCATATTCTTGCAGCCTGGGAGGTTGAAAGATATTATTACCAAGTCTTTTCCTGCTTCAGGCGCACCTTCACGACCTGAAGCCACATTTGCCCAGAGGAGGTGACAATATGAAGGCTTATGAACTGCTGTTCTTTGTTGACCCGTCGCTCGACCCCGAGACTCGTCTCGCTGTTATGAAGCGTATCGATACCACGATCGCTGAGGGCGCTGGCAAGGTCGACTCCGTTGACGAGTGGGGCAAGCGCAAGCTCGCCTACGAGATCAACGACCTCACCGATGGTGACTACACCCTCATCAACTTCCACGCAGATCCTACCCAGATCGCCGAGCTTGATCGCGTCCTGCGCATCACCGACGCTGTGGTCCGCCACATGATCGTCCGTCGCGACGACCAGGAGTAAGACTGTCGTTTTGGACTGGGCTTGTGCCCCAAGAGGAAGTAGTGAGTTATGAGCATCAATCGAGTGAACATCACCGGTAACCTCACGCGTGATCCCGAGCTGCGCGCCACCGCCGGCGGAACCCAGGTTCTGTCCTTTGGCGTCGCCGTGAACGATCGTCGCCGCAACCCGCAGACTGGCGAGTGGGAGGACTATCCCAACTTTGTCGACTGCACTATGTTCGGCACGCGCGCCGAGGCCGTGAGCCGTTTCCTGGCAAAGGGAAACAAGGTCGCGATCGAGGGCAAGCTGCGCTACAGCTCTTGGGAGCGCGACGGCCAGCGCCGGAGCAAGCTTGAGGTCATCGTCGATGAGATCGAGTTTATGAGCTCCCGTGGTGGCCAGGGTGGCTACGATCAGGGCGGTTACGCCCCCGCAGCTCCCGCGCCCGCAGCACGTCCTGCCGCACCGGTGGCCACGCCGCCCGCGGTCGACGTCTACGATGAGGACATCCCGTTTTAAGGGCTGTTCACCTATTTTTGAGTGAGAGGCGGCTTCGGTTCGCCGAAGTTGCCAAACGAAAGGTATTTTGACATGGCTAATGATTTTTCTGCACGTCAGCCGCGTCGTAAGTACTGCCAGTTCTGCAAGGAGAACACTGAGTTCATCGACTATAAGGACACTCAGCTTCTCCGTAAGTACATGACCGACCGTGGCAAGATCAAGCCCCGTCGCGTCACTGGCGCTTGCACGCAGCATCAGCATGACATCGCCAACGCCATCAAGCGCGCCCGCGAGATGGCTCTCCTGCCGTACACCGTCCCCGTGGTTTCCTCTCGTGGCAACCGCGACCGCGGCTAAGAAGGGAGACGCATCATGAAGGTTATTCTTCTCGATGAGATCAAGGGCAAGGGCGGCGAGGGTGACGTCGTAGAGGTCGCTCAGGGTTACGCTGAGAACTTCCTGTTCCCCAAGAAGCTCGCTGTTGCCGCCACCAAGGGCAACCTCAAGCAGCTTGACGAGCGTCGCAACAACATCGCCAAGCGCGAGGCCGTCCGTCTGGCTACCGCCAACGAGACCAAGGCTGCCTTCGAGGGCAAGACGGTCACCGTTGACGTCAAGGTCGGCGACGAGGGCATCCTCTTTGGCTCCGTTACCGCCGCTATGATCGCTGACGCCATCAAGGCTCAGCTCGGTATGGACATCGACCGCAAGCGCGTCGAGCTCGGTAAGCCCATCAAGGTTGCCGGTGCCCACACCGTTGCCATCTCGCTGTACCGCGAGATCAAGGCCGAGGTTGTCGTTCTCGTTGGCGTTACCGCCGAGGAGCTCGCTGCCGAGGCTGAGGCTGAGGAGACCGCTGAGGTCGCCGAGGCCGAGACCGCCGAGGTCGAGACTGAGGCTGCTGCCGAGTAGCATTTGCTGCAACGCAACAATCTTGTTCTAAGAAGGGCGCTCTGGGAGACCAGGGCGCCCTTTTGTTTTCAACGCTCAGCGAGCGCCATGCGGGCGTTGTGGTGAAGTCCCAAATGCGGGACCGTTCATCCGTTTCGTTCGGTGATGATTGCCGGGGCGCGGCCCGTTTTGGGACCGTGGCTGATACTATGGATGCTCGCAAGCGATATGAATGAGGATGCTCATGGCATATGATGAAAGGGAGACGGGACTGACGGTCGAGGACCGTGGCTCCAAGTTGGGTCTCCCTCAAAACCAAGATGCAGAGGCCAATGTACTGGCCGCCATGCTGCTATCGCCCGAGGTGGTCGAGGAGGCCCAGGTCGAGTTGCAGCCCGATGACTTTTACCGGCCCATTCATAAGACCATCTACACCGCGATGGTCGATATGTACAACAGCCGCATTCCCATCGACTCTATCTCGCTGATCGATTACCTGCGCAGCATCAACAAGCTTGATGCCGTGGGCGGCGAGGCCTACATTTTGGAGCTGATGGGTCAGACCCTATCGCTCGTGAACTGGCAGCACCATGCCGCCATCGTCCGCCGCGACTCGATGCTGCGCGAGCTGATCGGTGCCACCAACGAGATCAACGCGCTGGCCTATAACGCCCCTACCGACACCAAAGAGGTCGTGGAGCTGGCCGAGAGCAAGCTGCTCAAGGTCACGGCGCGCGAGGTTAAGTCGAGCTATAAGACACTGACCGAGTTTATGGTCGAGGCCTATAACGAGGCCGAGGAAGTGTGTAAGGCCGGTGGACAGGCCGCGGGCGTGCCCACCGGCTTCCCGTCACTCGACCGCATGCTTATGGGTTTCCGCGAGGGTCAGCTCATCATTATCGGCGCCCGCCCTGCCGTGGGTAAGACGTCATTCGCTCTGAACCTGGCGCTGAATGCCGCCGCTGCGGGCTATACCGTCGGCTTCTTTTCGCTAGAGATGTCGGGCAAGGAAATTGCCCAGCGCCTGATTTGCGCCTACGCCATGATCTCGATCAGCGACTTCCGTACGGGCCGCATTAGCCCCGAGCAGTGGGCCAATATCAACGAGGCCACGCAGACCTTGTCTAAGCTCGACATTCTGATTGACGATACGCCCGGCACCACGGTGACCGAGATCCGCGCTAAGAGCCGCCGCATGCTCCACAACAAGGAGAAGGCCATCATCATCCTGGACTACCTGCAGCTGGTGAGTCCTCCACCGGGACGTCGCTCCGAGAGCCGTACCGTCGAGGTCTCCGAGATGTCGCGTGGTCTGAAGATTATGGCCAAGGAGCTCAAGATTCCACTGATCGCGCTGTCACAGCTGTCGCGTCAGGTTGAATCCCGTACCGGCAAGCGCCCGCAGCTGTCCGACCTGCGTGAATCGGGTTCCATCGAGCAGGACGCCGATATCGTCATGTTCTTGGACCGTTCCGCCGATGAGGCCGAGGCCTCGCGTGACGATCGACCCGACGAGGGCGTTACGCGTATCGTCGTGGCCAAGAACCGTTCGGGCCCGATCGGTGACGTCGACCTGATGTTCCTGCCGGCATCCACCAAGTTCTATGAGCTTGATGGGGCGCATACCGAGGAGTAGGACAGGCACCCGTTGCACGGGTATACTGGGAATGTTTTGTGCTTCTGCGTGCCGGCGTGGCGCGTAGACAGTCCATGAATGTAAGGAGTAAACATGCCGTCAACCGTTTTGGTCGGTGCCCAGTGGGGCGATGAGGGCAAGGGTAAGATCTGCGACCTGGTCGCCGGCGACTTCGATGCCGTCGTGCGCTATTCGGGCGGTAATAACGCCGGCCACACCATCGTCGTCAACGGCAAGAAGTACGGCCTGCACCAGGTGCCCTCCGGCATCATGTATTCCGACCATGTGTCGGTGATCGGTAACGGCTGCGTCGTCAACCCCAAGGTTGTCCTTGAGGAGATTGACATGTTCGAGGCCGACGGCATCACCACCAAGAACCTCAAGATCAGTGGCAACGCGCACATCATCATGCCGTACCACATCGATCTGGATGGTGCTTTTGAGCAGAAGCTCGGCAAGAAGAACATTGGTACCACCAAGCGCGGCATCGGTCCGTGCTACCAGGACAAGATGGCCCGCATCGGTCTGCGCATGCAGGACATGCTGGACGAGACGCTGTTCCGCGACAAACTGGAGACCGCTCTTGCCCGCGTGAATCCCGAGCTCGAGCTCATCTACCACCTGCCCACCTACACCGTGGACCAGATCTGCGACGAGTACCTGCCCATGGCCGAGCGCCTGCGTCCCTACATCACCGAGACGAGCCTGCTGCTCAACAACATGATCGACGAGGGCAAGGACCTGCTGTTCGAGGGCGCCCAGGCAACGCTGCTCGACATCGACCACGGCACCTATCCGTACGTGACGTCTTCCAACTGCACCGCCGGCGGCGCCATCACCGGCTCCGGCGTCGGTATGAAGAATGTCGACCGCGTGCTGGGCGTCATGAAGGCCTATATCACCCGTGTCGGTTCGGGCCCCATGCCCACCGAGCTTTCCTATGAGTCCGAGGCCGGCCATACGCTGACCGAGGAAGGCTATGAGTATGGCGTGACTACCGGCCGTCGTCGTCGCTGCGGTTGGTTCGATGGCCCCATCGCCAACTACGCCTCGCGTGTCAACGGCCTCACCGATATCGCCCTGACCAAGCTCGACGTGCTTTCGGCCTTCGACACCATCAAGGTGTGCGTTGCCTACGACGTCGACGGCGAGCGCTACACGAGCGTGCCCGAGCATCAGGTTCGTTTTGAGCACGCCAAGCCCGTCTACGAGGAGCTCCCTGGCTGGAAGTGCGGCATCACCGGTTGCCGCAGCTTTGAGGAGCTGCCGCAGGAGGCTCAGGACTACGTGGCATTTATCGAGGATCTGGCACACACCCGCGTGACGTTCATTGGCGTCGGCGCCGATCGCGAGCAGATCATCAACCGATTCTGGAAGTAATCGGCACTATTCGGTTATTGCGATATACCCCTTTGCAGCCCAGGCGGGCGGCCGAGGGGTATATTTGCTTTGTAATGGGTCCGCATGGTTGGCGGACCGTTCATCCATAGAGGAGGCACCCTTGAAGGCGGACACTCAAACCATCGACATCCTGTTGTTGGGCAGCGGCGGCCGCGAGCATGCTCTGGCAGCTAAGCTCGCAGCATCACCGCGCGCCGGCAAGCTCTACATTGCGCCGGGTAACGGCGGCACCGCGAGCTGCGGCGAGAACGTGGTTCTCGACGATTGCGATCCTGCGGCCGTGGCGGCGTTTGCTCAGAGCCACGGATGCGGACTCGTGGTAATTGGCCCCGAGGCTCCGCTCGTGGCGGGCGTGGCCGACGCCGTACGCGCGGCGGGTATTCCCTGCTTTGGCCCGGGTGCCGAGGGCGCTCAGATGGAGGGCTCCAAGCTATTCTCCAAGCAGCTCATGGAGCGTGCCGGCATTCCGACGGCCGCCTACGGCTCGTTTACTGACGAGGCTTCGGCTCTTGCCTATGTGCGCGAGCAGGGCGCCCCGCTGGTCGTGAAGGCTGACGGCCTGGCTGCAGGCAAGGGCGTTATCGTGGCGACTGAGCTCGAGCAGGCCGAGGAGGCCGTGCGCGAGTGCTTTGGCGGCACCTTTGGCGATGCCGGCAACACCGTTGTCATTGAGGAAATGCTGGTTGGCCCCGAGTGCTCGCTGCTGGCCTTTACCGACGGCAAGACCGTGCGTCCTATGGCCACCTCGCAGGATCACAAGCGTGCACTCGAGGGCGACAAGGGCCCCAACACCGGTGGCATGGGCGTCTACAGCCCGGTGCCCATCGTGACCGACGAGGAGCACGCCACCATGGTGAAGGTCATGGAGCAGACCGTGGCCGAGCTTGCCGCCGAGGGCATCGACTACCGCGGCTGCCTGTACGGCGGCTTTATGCTTACCCCCGCCGGCCCCAAGGTGCTGGAGTTCAACGCCCGCTTTGGCGACCCTGAGACGCAGGTCGTGCTGCCGCGCCTCAAGAACGACCTGGTCGAGGTTATGCTCGCCTGCGCCAACTGTGAGCTCGATCAGATTGAGCTCGACTGGCGTGACGAGTGGGCTGTGGCTGTTGTCCTGACGAGCGCGGGCTACCCTGGCAGCTACGAGAAGGGCAAAGTCATCACCGGCATCGCCGACGCCGAGGCCATGGAGAACGTGACCGTGTACCATGCCGGCACCGCCGTGGTGGACGGTCAGCTCGTGACCAACGGTGGCCGAGTGCTTGCCGTGACCGCGCTGGGCGACACGTTCGAGAACGCTCGCAACCTTGCCTACGAGGCCTGTGAAAAGATTGATTTTGAGGGCAAGACCTTGCGTCATGACATCGGTCTGCGCGCGCTGCGTGGCCGCGACGCCTGGGATGCCTAAAGTCCGAGAGGGATGAGACGGATGGACGAGAAGAACGAAGAGCTCGTGGATGCGCAGATCGTCGAAGAGGACAGCCGCATGTATGGGCACGCCGAGGGCGAGCCTGGTGGCGAGGTCGCTGACGAGCCGGCGCTGGTGCTGGGCGACGACGACCCTCACGATGCCGAGCTGCACGAGAAGATTCTTTCGGAGGAGTGTGCCTGGAAGGGCAAGATCCTCGACGTCCACCGTCTTGAGGTTGAACTGCCCAACGGTCACCGCAGCGCCCGCGATATCGTTCGCCATCCGGGTGCGGCGGCCGTTGTGGCACTGACTGAGAGCGGCAAGATCGTACTGGTGCGTCAGTACCGCACCGCCATCGACCGCGTGACGGTCGAGATTCCCGCCGGCAAGCTCGACCCGGGCGAGGACCCGCTCGATTGCGCCAAGCGCGAGCTGCATGAGGAGACGGGCTTTAGGGCTGGTCGCATTCGCTTTTTGACGTCGATTGTCACGTCCTGTGGTTTTTGCGACGAGATCATTCACATCTACCTGGCCACCAAGCTCGAGTTCGATGCACCCAACCCCGATGATGACGAGTTTGTCAACGTGGATCTGGTGCCACTGCACGAGCTGATCGACGCCGTGCTCGACGGCAAGATCGAAGATGCCAAGACCGTCGTAGGCGCCTTGGCCTGCGACAGCATCGCGCATCGCCTTGGGGGCGCGGAGCTTTAACGAGTGGGGATGATCCCGTAGGTTTGTGTAAGTCAGCGAAAGTGCTCCATTTGAGACAAGGTGGCCTAAAAGAGGAGGGAAGCGTATGGATATACGCGACCGACGATTGAAGGCCAGATTGTCCAAATGGAGCACTTGCAGCGTCGAGACGAAACGCGGTTTGGTAAAACCGCGTAAGGTGATTATGCTGAAGAGGTTTCTTTCGTATTACAAGCCCCAGATGGGGCTTTTTGTTGCCGATACTGTTTGTGCCCTGGTGCTTGCCGCCATTGACTTGGCGTTTCCCATTATCCTGCGCAATCTGACCGGTGGGCTGTTTACCCAGGGTCAGGCGGCTATTATGCAGGCGCTCGGTATGATCGCGGTTGGCCTGGTACTGATGTATGCCATCCGTTGTGCCTGTCGCTACTTTGTGAGTTACTGGGGCCACGTGATGGGTGCGCGCATGGAGTCCAAGATGCGCGAGGACCTGTTCGATCAATACGAGCGCTTTAGCTTTGCGTACTTCGATCGCAACAGCTCGGGTGACATGATGAGCCGCGTGGTCAACGACCTGTTCGATATCTGCGAGGCGGCACACCACGTGCCCGAGTGGATTATCATCTGCGGCATCGAGATCGTCGGCTCGTTTGTGATCCTCTTTGCTATTGCCCCGGTGCTGGCGCTTGCCATGGCCGTGGTGACGGCGGTGTTTGCGGTCATCATGTTTTGGCAGAACATGCGCATGCGCGAGGTCTTCAGCGACAATCGCAAAAAGATCAGCGGTATTAATGCTCAGCTGCAGGATTCGCTGGCAGGCATGCGCGTGGTCAAGAGTTTTGCGAACGAGGAAGCTGAGCGCTCCAAGTTCCGCGCCTCTAACGACCGCTATCTTTCGTCCAAAGAGAATATGTATCACGCCATGGGCGTCTACACTGCGACGTATGGCCTGCTCTCGGGTGTGCTGTACGTGATCGTGGTGCTGCTGGGTGGTTGGCTGGTGGCGCAAGGCCAACTGCAGCCGGTCGATATGGCGACCTTTGCGCTCTACATTTCGCTGTTCTGCACCCCGCTCGAGACGCTTGTGAACTCGGCTGAGACGTATCAGAAGGCCATCGCCGGCTTTAAGCGCATGGACGAGGTGCTTTCGACCGCCCCGGATATCCAGGACAAGCCGGATGCCGCGGACCTGCAGGTGACGGCTGGCGCGGTTGAATATCGCGACGTGTGCTTTAGCTACGAGGATGTTGAGCTGGGCAGCGGCGAAGAGGCTCGTCCCGTGATCGACCACATGAACCTGTCTATCAAGCCCGGCCAGACCATTGCGCTGGTTGGCCCCTCGGGCGGCGGCAAGTCCACAACGTGTTCACTGCTACCGCGCTTTTACGACGTGGCGGACGGATCCATCAGCATCGACGGCCAGGACGTGCGCGATGTGACGCAACAGAGTCTGCGCCGCGCCATTGGCCTGGTGCAGCAGGATGTCTATCTGTTTGACGGCACGATTGGCGAGAACATCGCCTACGGCAAGCCAGGCGCCACGGCAGAAGAGGTCGCCGAGGCCGCCCGCCGCGCCAATATCGATGCTTTCATTGAGTCACTGCCGCAGGGCTACGACACAGTCGTGGGCGAGCGCGGCAGCCGACTTTCGGGTGGCCAGAAGCAGCGCGTAGCCATTGCGCGCGTGTTTCTCAAGAACCCCAAGATCCTGATCCTGGACGAGGCGACGAGCGCCTTGGATAACGAGAGCGAGGAGGCGGTGCAGGAGTCGCTCGAGCGCCTGGCGCGCGGTCGCACCACGATCATCATCGCCCACCGTCTCTCGACCATTAAACATGCCGACGAGATTGCGACCGTCGAGCATGGTCGCGTTGTGGAACGTGGTACGCACGAGCAGCTTCTCGCCCGTGGCGGCACCTATGCCCGTTACTATCGAATGCAGTTCGAAGG
>USHZ01000043.1 GCA_900554595.1 uncultured Collinsella sp.
CCGTTTTGAGCTTAAGGATACGATGCGTCAGTGTGATCATCGTGCGCGCGACGGCGCCCGTCTCGGTCGCGACCGTCAAACGATACCGCCCGGAGCCGGCCAGCGAAAGTGTACCGCTCACACGCGTCAGGGCGGCAAGCGTCGACAAATCGCAGTATTCACATTCGGGTTCGCAGCGCGCGAGCTCGTCACGCACCTCGGCGGTAAACGACATGTAGGCCTATGCTTTCGTGTTGGCGCGCGACAAGTCGCGATGGGAAATGCTCACGTGATACTGGGCGCCTTCCAAATAACGTGCCGTGGCCTCGGCGATGGCAACGCTGCGGTGTTGACCGCCCGTGCAACCGATGGCAATAGAAAGCTGCGGCTTGCCCTCTGCGATATAGCCGGGCATGACCGTATCGAGCAGCTGCGTCCAGGCCTTCCAGAACTCCTGGGTCTTGGGATGGTCCAAGACAAAATCGGAGACCTTCTTATCGAGACCGGTCATGGTGCGCATCTCGGGATCGTAGAACGGATTGGGCAGGAAGCGAACGTCGATCATAATGTCCGCCTCGACGGGCATACCGTGCTTAAAGCCAAACGAGAACACGTGAACGTCCATGAGCTGCTGGTCGGACAACTCGGAGAACGCCATGCGCAATTTGTTGCGCAGGGCAGAGGTGCGCAGGCGGCTCGTGTCGATGATCATATCGGCTCGATCGCGCACACCCTGCAGCTGCAGGCGCTCCCGCTGAATCGCATCGGCCGTAGTCTCCCCCGGCTTGGCAATGGGATGACGGCGGCGGTTTTCGCTATAACGACGGATCAGCACCTCGTCAGAGGCCTCGAGAAACACGATGTCACAGCTCATCTCGCGCTCCTCGAGCGCGGCAACGGCATCGAGCAGCTCATCGAACAAGCCCTGGCTGCGCAGGTCGCAGGTGACGGCAAGATGCCTGCCCACGCCTGTATTGATACCGACGAGCTCAGCAAGCTGGGCAATCAGACGCGGGGGCAGGTTATCGATACAAAAATAGCCCATGTCCTCGAACACATGCATGGCCTGCGTTCGGCCCGATCCGGACATTCCGGTGATGATGACGATATCGGGGATGCGCTCCGAGCGCTCCGCCGCATCCATGGCATCTCCCTTTTGCATGTGCTGCCTCCTAAAAACAAGCGCGGGACCCAGCAACCCGGATCCCGCGCGGTCAATTGCCTTTAATGAGTATACCGCCCTGAGCGGATACGAGGTCCGTCTTACGCCTCAAGCGCGGCTTTGAACCAACTCGTAATACTCGTGGGGTGCGTAATGGCGGTGCCCACGACAACTGCCCAGGCGCCCGCATCAATTGCGGCGCGGGCCTCCTCGGGCGTGTGCACGCGGCCCTCGCAGATAATGGGAAGGCCGGGAAACTCCTCGGTCGCCTGACGCAGGAGCGGCAGATCGGGACCGTCGGCCATAGTGCAATCGATAGCAGCGACACCGTGAGAAAGCGTGGTGGACACTAGGTCGAAGCCCATGTCGACAGCACGACGAATATCCTCGATGGTGGCACAGTCGGCCATCAGAAGCACGCCCTCCTCGTGCAGCGGACGGAAGGTGTCCTCGACGGTCTTGCCATCGGGACGCGGGCGATCAGTGGCGTCAATTGCCACGATGTCGGCACCGGCGGCAACGCAGGCGCGAGCGTGACGCAGCGTCGGCGTGATGTAGACGCCCTCGTGTCCATCCTTCCACAAGCCGATGACGGGGACCTCGCAGCGGCCCTTAATGGCGGCGATGTCGGCAAGACCCTGACAGCGAATAGCGGCTGCGCCGCCAAGCTCGCAGGCGCGAGACATCTGAGCCATGGTTTCGGGCGTACGAAGCGGCTCGCCCATATAGGCCTGAACGCTCACGACGAGCTTGCCCTTCAGGGATTGAATCAAAGGATCAACGGTCATGTTCGACTCAACCTTTCTCAAAATAGCCTTCTGAGACACCGCACCTTGACGTTCAAACCGTCGCTCGCGTACCGAAGTACGCTTCGCTCCTCTTTCACGTCAATCTGCGGCACCTCAGAAGGCGCACTTGGTAGTTATGTTTACTTCAACGACGCAAGAAGGTGTTCGGCGGCACCGATAAGCGGCGCGTCGCCCTCCAGAGAGCCGATGAGAATCGGTGTGTCCTGAAGCGGGTCGAGCGCCTGGCTGGCATAGCCCTCGTGCACCGAGTCCTTCCACGTCTGCGAACGCCAATCGGGACCTTGGTGAATCACGCCGCCCGAAAGCACGATGACCTCAGGGTCCAGGATGTTAGCGAGCGAGCCCAAGCTGGCACCCAGCGCAAAGCCGGCGTCATGGATAACCTCGGTTGCCTTTGCGTCGCCCGCGCGGCACAGGTCGTTCACATCGCGACCGACCGAAGGACGGCTGGGGTCGACGCGACCAAAGCGCTCATCGTACATACGGCCAATCGAGGTGCCCGAGGCTACCGACTCAAGATGGCCAGAACGACCACAGGCACAGGGAATGCCGGCTGCAGCCGAGCACTCGATATGGCCCATATGGCCGGCAGCACCATGGAAGCCCTGCATCACGCGTCCGTTCTCGACATATGCGCCGCCGATGCCCGTACCGATGCCCAGACACAAGACGGAGAACTTGCCCTTGCCGACGCCCCAGTGCGCCTCGCCCAGAGCATGAGCCTGCACGTCGCCCACGACGGCAACGGGAAGACCAAGGTCCTCGCGCAGGCGCGGCCCCAGCTGAACGCCGGACCAGCCAGGCATAATCTCGTTGGCATACGCGATGGCGCCCGTCTTGGGATCGACGACGCCTGCGGCACCGATACCGACACCGAGGACCTCGACATCGGGATTCGCCTCAAGAGCGGCCTTGATGGACGCCTCGATACGCTGGAAGACGGCCTCGCCGCCCTCCTGGGCCTCGGTAGGAACCTCGGCTTCAAAAACGGGATGGGGCACGCTGCCATCAGCCGGATACTCCATAATGGCAGTCGCGATCTTAGTGCCGCCGATATCGACGGAGCAGACGTACTTGTTCTCCATGTCGTTCTCCTTAGGAGATAAAACAACTACAGGAAATGAAGGCGATATTATCGCCGCAACTTGGTAAAGGTTTCCCATGTGCCCGAGGTTGGGGTGAAAGTGGTCGGGCGTTGACCTAATGGGTCACGCCCGACCACTTGAGCCCCAAGATCGGGTGCCTGGGGAAGCTTTACAGGAGACCGTTGTCCTGGAGGACCTTCTTAATCGCCTCGACGTTCTCGCCGGTCATGGCCTTCACCGGGCGCGGCATGGTCGGGCTGTCGAAGATGCCCATGAGGTTCATAGCGGTCTTGAAGGCGCCGACGCCACCGGCATAGCCCTGGACGCCCGAGGTGACATCCCAGATGTGCGAAATCTCATTGAGGCGATCCTGCTCGGCCTTGACGGTAGCCCAGTCGCCGGCCTGAGCGGCCTTCCACTGACGCACGTAACCCTCGGGCTCAACGTTGGCGAGACCCGGGACAGAGCCGTCGGCGCCACCGAGGTAAGCGCCGTCGACAACAACCTCGTGACCGGTGAGGATGCTCATCGGATGGCCGTTCTTCTCGTTCTCCTGAACGAGGTAGCGGAACGAGATGTCATCGCCCGAGGAATCCTTGACGCCGGCCAGGACGCCCTCGGCGCCGAGCTTGGCAAGGAGCTTCCAGGGGAGCTTGGTGTGGACGCACACGGGGATGTCGTAGGCGAAGATGGGCAGGTCGAGTTCCTCGTGCAGGATGCGGAAGTGCTCCTCGACCTCGGTCATACCCTGCAGGGCATAGAACGGGCAGGTGGCGACGAGCGCATCGGCGCCCAGCTCCTGAGCGACCTTACCGTGCTCGATCATGCGCTCGGTCTCGGTGTCGATGATGCCGACCAGAACGGGCACGCGGTGGTCGACGATGCGTACTGCCTCGGCGACGATCTGACGGCGACGCTCGTCGGTGGAGAAGACGACCTCGCCCGAAGAACCCAGGAAGAACAGGCCATCGACGCCGGCATCGATCATGCGGTTGATGCTGCGCTCAAAGGAGGCAACATCGAGCTGGTGGTCTTCGGTATCGGGAACAACGACGGGAGGGATAACGCCGGTGAATTTCTGAGTTGCCACAAGAATCTCCTTAGTTGTCTGGCGGGCGGCCCTATGCCACCCACTCTTGTTGACAGTGTCCAAGCCGTCTAGGCCAAAGAACACGGGTAGAACGTTTGGTTAAAGAAGTCGACGACTTCGTTTTCGAACGCATTGATACGCTCGTGAGCGTATTTGGCATAGATGATATGCCTCCGGTCACACTCAAGACCGTTGAATACGGCAAACTGGCCCTTGGGGTCGCTCACGGCATCCATGAGCGATGTGCCCATGAGCACCGAACCGCGCACCCGAGACGACAGAGCCTCGAGGCCGCCGGGCAGCGGGTTGGCAACCGCCGTACAGGCAAGGCCGCACTTATCCAAGGCGGAGACCGCCAAAGCGACACCGCCGCCAAGGCCCTCGCCCCATGCGAAGATGCGGTCGGGGTCCATGCCATCAAGATTGCGCGCCACCTTCGCCATCGCGCAACCCCAACGGACGCGCTCGACAAAAGCGGGCGAAGCTATCCCCCGCTGCAGGTCGTCCGCACCAGCAACATCGTCATCCAGCGCGAGGATGGCATACCCCATGGCGGCAAATCTCGTCATGTGATGCCAGCCGCGCACAGGCCGATCGATGTCGTGGAACATCAGGCACAGCGGCACGCGCTCAGATACTCGGGCACGACCAACAGGCTCAATCAAGCGAGCGTGGACCGCATCGTCACCGAGCTCAAAGGAAACCTCCGAGTAACGGGCGCAGGGGTTAACAAAGTCAATCGCCGTAATGGCCAGGCCTTGAATCTCAAGATTCGAAGCGCATACCTCTAAATCAGAAACATCTGCTTGGACATCACCGTGCCAGTCCCGATATTCTGCGAGCCTTGACGAAACCGTTCCAGGAATTCCCACGAGCCCGGGGACTATCAGCTCGTCAACATTGCTCTCGCACTTAGACATGAGCCTCCCCTCCCTTACAGAAAAACGGAATGATCAGATCGTCAAAATCCTGAATCTCCTCGTGGCCAAAGCCTTCAAAGAACTCATGACGCTTGTCACAGGACAGGTTGTTGTACACCGCAAACTGCGTTGCCGGCGGACAGACGATATCGGCCGTGCCCGTGCCAAACAGCACGGGGCACTTGACCATGGGGGCAAAATTCTTGGAATCGAAGTATGCCAGCTTGGCATAGGCTTCCTCGATACAAGTCGAGTCCTCGTCAAACCAACGCGACCAATAGCGCAGACCCTCGTAGGCAATATCGTCGGCGTCCAGATCCCAAACCAGGCGGAAGTCCGATAAGAAGGGATAGAGGATGGCCGCGCGGTCAACCAAAACGCTATTGAGCGCGCAGGTCGCAATACCCAAACCGCCGCCCTGCGATGCGCCGTTCACAAATACGCGGGCAAGATCGATGCCCTCGAGCTCGCGAACGATACGGCACAGAATGCGGATATCCTGATGTAGGCGGACATAGTAGAGGCTGGCCGGGTCGCCGTCGATACCGGCGACGATATGGCCCGCGACCGTCGTGCCCTCAAATCCACCAATATCCTCGGAGGGACCACCCTGGCCAGGACAATCGAGAGCGATGAGTGCCATGCCCATGCCCGCAAACGACGCCTGCTCAAACCAGCTGCGACTCGCACCCGGATAGCCATGGAACTGAAGCACCAGCGGCATGGGCTCCTCCGAGACCGGCTTGAGGTACTTGGCATGCAGGCGTGCACCACACATGCCGGTATACCAGAGATCGAAAAACCGACAGGTCGCGGAATCCGCAACCGAAGCCGCCTCAATCGCGTAGTCAAGCTCGATGGCGTCGGCCTCGGCCATGCGGTCCTTCCAAAAGAAATCGAAATCCGATGGACGGGGCATAGCGCCTCGGTATTCACCAAATTGCTGTTGTAGCTCTTGAGCACTTGGCATGGCTCGTGAACCCAACCTTTCGAAATCGCAACGGAGGTGCGCCCGGCAAGGAAACCGGGCGCACGGGAGGGAAAGCGAGGCTACTCGCCGAGCTTGGGATGCAGCAGCGACGGCGCAGCGCCGAGCAGCATCTTGGTGTAGGGGTCCTGAGGGTGCTGGAAGACCTGCTTGGCCTCGCCCTGCTCGACGATCTTGCCGCCATTCATAACGATGATGTCGTCAGAGATATAGCGGACCGTCTGGATGTCATGGCTGATGAACACCATGGCCAGGCCGAGCTCCTTCTTAAGGTCGGTCAGCAGGTTCAGAATCTGCGCGCGGACCGAAACGTCCAGAGCCGAGGTGGGCTCGTCGGCGATGATGGCATCGGGGTTCAGCGACAGGGCACGGGCAATTGCGACGCGCTGGCGCTGACCGCCCGAAAGCTGGCCGGGAAGAACCTCGGCGGCGGAGCTGGGCAGACCGGTGAGCTCCAAGAGCTCCTTGACGCGCTTCTCCTGCTCGGCCTCGGTTCCCAGGTTGTGGACGCGCATAGGGTCGAGCAGTTGCTCACGAACGACCATGCGGGGGTTGAGCGCCGTGGCAGGGTTCTGGAACACGACCGAGATGACGCGGCCCATGTGGCGACGGTCCTCGGCGGTACGTTTGGTAACGTCCTTGCCCTTAAAGTAGACCTTGCCGCTCGTGGGGGCCTGCAGGCCGCACATGACGTTGGCGGTGGTGGACTTTCCGCAACCGGACTCGCCGACGATGCCGATGGTCTGTCCGGGCATGAGCTTAATCGTTACACCCTGGACGGCGTGAACCAGGTTGGGGTGCAGAATCGAGCCGGTACGGGTCCTAAAGGTGACGTGGACGTCATCAAGGAAGATGATCGGCTCGACGCCGTTGACTGCGGTCTCGCTCATCTACATCACCTCCGCGTGAGGGGTCAAACCATTTGCCTTGAGCACCTCGTCGGGGAGCTCGGAATAGAAGTGCTCGGTGCCGGGCACGCACTTGAAGACCGGACGGGTGTCCAGGCCAATGCGCGGATGGCTCGAGCGGGGCGCGAAGCGATCGCCCTTGGGGAAATCGCGCGGGCTCGGAACGGCGCCGGGGACCTGGTGCAGGCGGCCCGAACCGCTCTCGATGGACAGGACGGAGCCCAGAAGGCCGCGGGTGTACTCGTGAATCGGGTTGGTGAGCAGCTCCTTGGTGGGCGCCTGCTCGATAACCTGGCCAGCGTACATAACCGTGATGTTGTGGGCGACCTCGGCGACCAGTGCCAGATCGTGCGAAACGAAGATCATGGCAAAGCCGAGCTTAGCCTGAAGGTCGTTGAGCAGCTTGATGACCTGCTTCTGGACGGTAACGTCCAGAGCGGTCGTGGGCTCGTCGCAGATGACCAGCTTGGGGTCGCGGGTAAGGGCCATAGCAATCAGAACGCGCTGACGCTGACCACCGGAAAGCTCGTGCGGATAGCTCTCGAGCGTACGCTTGGGGTCGAGGCCCACGAGCTCCAGGAGCTCCTCGGCGCTACGGGTGCCGCCACGTTTGGTGAGCTGCTTCATCTGGGCGGAAATGAGCATGGAGGGGTTGAGCGAGGACAGGGCGTCCTGATAGACCATGGCGATATCGGTACCGCGCAGGCCGAACCACTCCTTCTTGCTCATCTTGAGCAGGTCGCGACCCTCCCAGAGAACCTCACCGGAAAGGTGCTCGTCATCATCAGTCAGACCCATGATGGCCAGCGTGGTGATGGACTTACCGCAGCCGGACTCACCGACCAGGCCCATGGTCTGGCCAGGACGGACATCAAAGTTGACGTGGTCGACGACGTTGATGTCACCGTGGTGCTCAAACTGGATGCAGAAATCGCGAACAGAAAGGATCGGTTCGACAGACTCGTCAGGCACATGGCGATCGTCACGCTTGAGCTCGACATCGCGCAGGGCGCCAAGGCGAGCGGAGAGGGACTGGGCCTGCTCCTTGTAGGCGCGAACGGGGTCGGAGACCAGCAGGTCGGCCTCGCGGCGCTTGGAGGAATCGGTCGGATCCAGGGCGGCGGAGGGAGCAGCGGCCATGGCGTCGGTAATGCCCTCGGAGAGGATGTTGAGCGCCAGGCAGGTGATCATGATGGCCAGGCCCGGGAACAACGCCTGCCACCAACGGCCGGCGAGCACGCCGCCGCGGGCGTCGGCGAGGATGTTGCCCCAGGTAGCGGTGGGCTCCTGGATACCAGCGCCGATGAAGGTCAGCGAGGCCTCGAAGATGATGGCGTCGGCGACCAGGGTAACGGTGAAGACCATGATCGGGGCGATGCAGTTACGCAGAACATGCTTGATCAAAATCCACGGAGCCTTGGCGCCGGAAACGATGACCGCGCGGACATAGTCCTCTCCGTACTCGGACACGATGTTGGCGCGCACGATACGGGCAATCTGCGGAGTGTACATAAAGCCAATGGCGAAGATGATCGACGGCACGGAGTTGCCCAGGATGGAGACGAAGACGGCCGCGAGGGCGATGCCCGGGATAGACATGATGATGTCCAGGATACGCATGATCGTCTCGGAAACGGCCTTGCGCGAAACCGCCGCAAGGGCGCCCACGACCGAGCCGCAGACCAGAGCCATGGCAGTGGCGCCAAAGCCGATAATCAGCGAGTAACGACCACCGTAGAGCATGCGCGACAGAATGTCGCGACCCTTATCGTCGGTACCGAAGATAAATCCGTTGCCGGGAGCCTGGCGAGCCGTAAAGATCTCGACCGGGCTATAGGGGGCAAGAAGGGGTGCCAGAATCGCAGTCAGGGCGACCAGCACCAACACGACGGCGGCAATCTTAGAAGACAGCGTCATCTTCTTCCAGCCACCGAGCTTGAGCCCCTTGGAGGCAGCCTTCTCGAGCTGCTCGGTTTGCTTCTCTCGAATCTTTACCATAATCTACACCGTCCTGATGCGCGGGTTGATGAGCAGGTAGAGCATGTCAACCACGATGTTGATGATGATGAAGGCAAGAGCAACGACGATGACGACGCCCTGAACCAGGTTCGCCTCGTTGCCCTGAACGCCCTGCAGAATCGCGGTGCCCATGCCGGGGAGGTTGAAGATAACCTCGATGACGACGGCGCCGCCCATGAGGTAACCAATCTTAAGACCGAGGGTGGTGACCGGGGTGATCAGCGCATTGCGAAGTACGTTGATGCCGACGACGACCTTCTCGGGAACGCCGGCGCCGCGAGCCATACGGACATAGTCCTTGTCGAGCTCCTCGACCATGGCCGTACGCACGATACGAGTCATCTGACCCGTCAGCGGGAAGGCAAGAGCAATGGCGGGCATGATCATACGTCCCAGATAGCCAGCCGGGTTGGTGGTGAAGTGAGGCAGAGCACCGGACGCCGGAAGCACCTTAAGGTAGGAAGAGAACAGCAGAATCAACAGAACGGCAAGCCAGAACGACGGGGTTGCCAAGCCGGCGATGGAGAAGACGCGGATCACTTGGTCCGGCCATTTATCGCGATACAGTGCCGCGATGACGCCGAGTAAAAACGAAACGACCGCGCCGATGGCAAGACCGATGAAGGTCAGTTGCATCGTGACGGGCAGGGCAGTGGAGATGCGCTTGGCAACGGAGTTGCGAGCAGCACCATAGGTGCCCATGTCGCCATGGATCAGATCGCCCATGTAGCGCACGTAGCGCACGGGCCAGGGGTCGTCCAGACCATACTTCTCATGGTACTCGGCAACCGCCTCGGGCGAGGCACCGTCACCCAACGCCGTGTAGGCGGGGTCGGTCTTGGAGAACGACATAAGGAAGAACACCAGGACGGTGACGCCCAATGCCATGATCGGCAGCGCCACGAGACGCCTTCCAATCAAACGTAGCAAGTTGTTCACGTTCTCTCCCCTTTCTTTTGTCGGTAGGACCAACTGGTATATGAGTACGGATACTCATTACAAGACCCGAGCGACATCGTTGCCGCCCGGGTCTTTGTTTCAACTATGAGGATACGGTCCCAACGACCGACATCCTGCATACAGACTCAAGCGAGCCTTACGCCTTGACGGTCGCGACGCCCCTGAAGGACATGCTCGTCGTGCCGATGCCCTTGAAGCCATCGAGGGCCTCGCCGTTGGGAGCAGTGGACGGATCGTCCCAGGAAGCGGAGACGGTCTTGACGTGGACAACGGGGTACAGAACAGCGTTGTCGGCAATGATGTCGAAGCACTCGTTCCACTTCTTCTGCTGCTCGTCGCCCTCGGCGGCAAGAGCCTCGTCCATGAGACCGTGGAGCTTCTGCCACTCCTCGGACTCCTTCCACGGGCAACGGGTCTGCATCCAGACGTTGTCGCCGTACCACCAGTTAAGCAGCAGGTCGGGGTCGGCGCCGAAGCAGGACGGATCGCCAGGGGCAAGGAGGATATCGTAGGCCTCGCCGCCGTCGATGGCAGCGTAGGTGGCCGGCGAGGTATCGGTCTGGATGGTCACATCGAAGCCGAGAGCGTCGAGGTCGTTCTTGACCTGGGCGGCCATGCCCTTAATCTGCTCGTTGTCGGTGGTGCGCAGGGTGATGGCACCCGGGGTGATGCCAGACTCCTCGATGAGCTTCTTAGCCTTCTTGGCGTCGGTCTTATACACCGTGGAAGCCTCATGATAGTTGGTGAAGCTCTTGGGCAGGTAGCAGCTGGCAGCGGTGGCAAGGCCGGCGAAGGTGTTGCTGACCATCTTCTCGGTGTCGAGCGCATACATGACGGCCTGACGGACCTTGACGTTGTTCCAAGGCTCCTTGGCGACGTTGAACATGATGAAGCGGGTGCCGAAACCCTGGACGTTGTCGATCTTGCAGCCGGCGCTCTCGAGCTGGTCGACGGCGTCAGCGGTAACGAGCTCCATAACGAGCGTGGAGCCCTCCTGCTGAGCGGTAACGCGAGCGGTGGGGTCGGTCAGGATGCTGTACTGGATCTTCTTATCCTCGGCAGCATACTCACCGTTGTACTCGGGGTTGGGAACCAGGGTGATCTCGGTATCGGAGATAGAGTCGTACATCCAGGGGCCGGAGCCGATCGGCTGCTTGGCACGATCCTCCTCGGTCTGGGTGGCCGGGGTAACGCGGACGATGGCCAGACGATCCTTGAGCAGGGAGAAGTTGGGGACCTTGGTCTTGACCGTCACGGTGCTGGCGTCCTTGGCCTCGATGGACTCGAAGGGCTGGAAGAACGGAGCATACGTAGCAGAAGCGGCGCAAGCGGTGTAGGAAGCGACGACATCGTCAGCGGTGACCTCGGTGCCATCGGAGAACTTGGCGCCCTTGCGGATGGTGACCTCGAAAGTGGTGTCGTCCACAGACTTGGGATCGTCGGTGGCGAGCTCGTTGAAGGTGCTGTAGTCGTGGTAATCGATGCCGTAGAGGCCCTCGACGACGTGCCAGTTAGCACCCAGGCCCACAGCGGAGCCGGTGCTGGCGGGATCGAAGCTGGACGGAGCGTAAGCGGAACCAGCGGTGATCACGCCGCCGCCACGGTTGGCGGAATCGGTGGAACCGGAAGCGGAACCCTCGTCGCTAGAGCTGCCACCGCAGCCGGTGAGACCAAGCCCTGCGACAGCAGCGACGCTGCCGGTGAGGCCGAGGAACGAACGCCTGGACATACCCTTGTTGATGATGGCCATGTCTTCTCCTATCAATAGAGAATCTTACCCGGGAGCACCTAGACGTGCCCCCGCGCAACTTGCGGACGATATATACCTTACCTACCGACGAACCCAACTGAGGTGCCGCGCTCGGCGACCGATACATACATCCGCTTGAACGGTATTTACTACCGTTCACCGAATTCATTGACAAATGATTCGACAGACAGTATGTATCGACGAGGTGAGATATCAGTCTTCGTCAACCCGCAGGATAGCAGTGTTGTTCACCATGGCTAGTCAAACGTTTTAGCGTTAATAAAACCCGAAATCGGCAGGTAATCACCGCGAAACAAATGATTGAAAATCGGCCAATCATGTATATCAGTTGTTTAGAAGCACGTTTAGTTTTCGGAACGGTTGGCCGATGCCTGGGCGCGCTCGGCATTCCATGCAACAAGTGCCTCGTGGACCGCTTTGGCGACATCGGCCGGAACGCCTCGAACTTCTGCAATCTCCTGCTCGCTTGCCGCGCGCAAACGCTTCATCGAGCCAAAATGGCGCATAATGGCACGTTTTCTGGTGGGTCCCACGCCTGGAACGTCGTCAAGCACCGAAACCGTCATCGCCTTATCGCGCAACTCGCGGTGGAACGTAATCGCAAATCGGTGGGATTCATCGCGAACCTGCTTGATCAGATAAAGCGAAGCGGAGCCGGTCGGCAGCACGACAGGAGTCTCGTCCCACGGCACGAAAACCTCCTCATCGGCCTTTGCCAAGCCACAAACTGGTATATCGAGGCCGAGCGCCTCAAGTTGCTTAATTGCAGCGGTCAATTGCGGCTTGCCGCCATCGACAACGAGCAAATCGGGGCGCGAGC
>USHZ01000044.1 GCA_900554595.1 uncultured Collinsella sp.
TCCGCACGAGCCGGAGAGCACTTAATGTGCTCTCCGTGCGAGCAGGACTGTCCGAACAGGCGATCAAACCCCGCGCCCCATCCCGGCGAGCGCTCGGGGATCGATAGCTTACAGATGCGAGACGATCAGTTCCATCTTGCCTTCGAGTTCGATCTGGTCCACGGTGCTCTGGGCCAGCAGGTGGCTGCCCTTGTGAACGGGCTCGCCGCACACGGCGCCCTCGCCGTCGATGACCGACAGGCACATGAAGGGCCAGCGCTGCTCCAAGGTCTTGCTGCCGTTGACGCGCACGCGATCGACGGTGTAGCAGGGGTTGGACTCGAGCTCGGTTACGCCATCAACCTCGGGTGCGGTTACGGTACCGTCGGTCGGTGCCTGCGCGTTAAAGTCGATACAGTCGAGGCTCTGCTCAATGTGAAGTGGGCGCAGCTTGCCGTCGGTGCCGGGGCGGTCGTAGTCGTACAGGCGATACGTCACGTCGCTCGACTGCTGCGTCTCCAGAATCAGCGTGCCGGTCTTGATGGCGTGCACGGTGCCGGAGTCGATCTGGAAAAAGTCGCCCTTGTGAATCGGCAGCACGTTGAGCATGTCGTCCCAACGGCCTTCCTCGATCATCTGTGCGGCCTCGGCGCGGTCCTTGGCACGCTGGCCGACGATGATCGTGGCGCCGGGCTCGCAGTCCAGCACATACCAGCACTCGGTTTTGCCCAGGCTGCCGTTCTCGTGCTCGGCGGCGTACTCGTCGTTGGGATGAATCTGGATCGAAAGGTCGTCCTTGGCGTCCAGAATCTTGATGAGCAGCGGGAACTCCTTGCCCTCGCAATTGCCAAAGAGCTCGCGGTGCTCGGCCCACAGCCACGAAAGCGTGTGGCCTGTATACGGGCCCTCCGCAATCTGGCAGTCGCCGTTGGGGTGTGCCGAGATGGCCCAGCACTCACCGATGGGACCCTCGGGAATGTCGTAGCCAAACACGGTCTCCAGCTGGCGGCCGCCCCAGATCTTCTCGTGGAAGATCGGCGTGAGTTTAATCAAATCGGACATGTGCATACTCCCATAAGGTTGTGCGGGTGCCGCGTAAGACAGCTCAAAACGAGCACCCACCGGATTACAAAACTAGGCCAGCGTTACGTTGTGCAGCTCAAAGCGGTCGCCTACGTTGTGCGAGACAGAATATTCAAACGCGGTGCCGCTATCCAAGAAGCCAATCTGGTTGAGTTCGAGCAGGGGAGAGCCGGGTTTGGTATCCAGGCGCTCAGCCTCTTCTTCAGTTGCCGCGACAGCGCGAATGGTACGGTGGAAACTCGAGATCTTGAGTCCGCACTGCTCGCGGATGAAGCTGTAGACCGATGCGTACAGGTCTTTTTTCTTAAGACCCGGAATCAGCTCGAGTGGCATATAGGTGTACTCAATAACGATGGGCTGACCATCGACCTCGCGTACGCGCACGATGTGATAGGCAAAGTCGTCTTCGGCCATTCCCAGCTGGGTCGCAACCTCTGCCGGCGGATTGACGATCGAGAAATCGTAGACCACCGAGGTTACCTTCTCCCCGCGGTGCTCATACGAAAAACCCTGGGCGCGGTCATTCTTGCCCTGGAAAAATGCCTGGTCGGGAAGACCCGCCGTGTCCTTAACGTAGGTGCCCGACCCGCGCCGGCTGGTGACAAGGCCCTCCTCGGTGATCTGCTCGATAGCTCGCTTGACGGTGATTTTGGAAACGCTATAGAGCTCGCAGAACTCAACGACGGTGGGTAGCTTGTCGCCCGGTTTAAGAGCGCCGTCCTCGATGCTTCGACGGATATCTGCAGCTATTGCCTCGTATTTGGGAATCATGGAACCTCCTTTCCAGCTTGATTGAGTATAAAAAAAGTATAGTCCACGCCTAAGCATCCCTATTGCGTTTTTGAAAAGTTCGAGAAAGATAAAATTAAAAAACGCTTCTCTTTATCAATTAGAGCGCTCTAAATGAATATGCATTCGAATAATGTGGTATTGAGCAAATTGATCGGCTCGAAGATGGGGTTGGGCTGTTTTGCCGCCCAGCGAACCGAATCTCATGCCTTGCGTTTTCCCAGATAAAACCTGCCAAAACAAACCTGTCCCTTTTTGGCAGGTTTTTGCCTGGGGAGCGGTACCATACAAGCAATGTTTAAACGAGAAAGGCGGGCTCCCATGGAACCTAAGCAGTACTACATCGGCATCGACGTCGGCGGCACTTCGGTTAAGGAGGGCCTGTTCGACGAGGACGGAAACCTGCTGGCCAAGGCCAGTGTGCCCACGCCTCCCATCGTTGACGCTGCGGGCTTTGCCGCGGTGACCGAGGCTATCGACCAGGTGGTCGCCAAGGCCCAGATTCCGCGCGCCTTTGTGGCGGGCATTGGCCTGGCCGTTCCGTGCCCCATCCCGGCGTCGGGCGATGCCAAGGTTAAGGCCAACATTGCCATTAACCTGCCCGAGCTTAGGATCGCCATTCAGGAGCACTGCCCCGACGCGGTCGTTAAGTACGAGAACGATGCCAACGCCGCTGCCATGGGCGAGGCCTGGCTCGGTTCTGCCAAGGGCGTGCAAAACGTGGTGATGGTCACCATCGGTACCGGCGTGGGCGGCGGCGTTATCGTCAACGGCGACGTGGTGTCGGGCGTTGTGGGTGCCGGCGGCGAGATCGGCCATATGTGCCTGAATCCCGACGAGGAGCGCACCTGCGGCTGTGGCGGCCATGGTCACCTGGAGCAGTATTCCAGCGCCACCGGTGTGGTGAGCAACTACCTGGCCGAGTGCAAGAAGGCAGGCGTCGAGCCCATCGAGCTCACCGGCCCCTCCGATTCCAAGGACGTGTTCCAGGCCTGCCGCGAGGGTGACAAGCTCGCGTTAGCAGCTGCCGATACCATGGCCGACTACCTCGGCCGCGCCCTGGCGCTTATTGCCAACGTGGTCGACCCCGAGATGTTCCTGATCGGTGGCGGCGCGTCCGCTTCGGCCGATGTCTACCTCGACGCAGTTCGCGAGCACTTCCAGCGCTACGCGCTTTCCGCCTCGCGCGAGACGCCCATTAAGGTCGCATCGCTCGGCAACGACGCCGGCATCATCGGTGCCGCCTACGTAGCCCTGCGCGCCGCCGGTAAATAGCTGGTGCAAGGGGCAGGTAGTGAGGGGGACAGGCTTCGCCCTTGACCTCGCCCCAACACTTGCCCCAAATTGCGCCGCGGCCCTTCCGTCCCCTAGGGTTCGGCGTCAGCGTGCTACCATAGCTACGTCCAAGTACACATATCAAGTGGAGGAAACCCATGGCAAACGTTCTTGTCTTTGGTCACCAGAATCCCGATAACGACGCCATCATGAGCGCCGTCGTCCTGTCCCAGCTGCTCAACCAGGTTGAGTATGCCGGCAACACCTACGAGGCCTGCGCCCTTGGTCAGCTTCCGGCCGAGTCCGCCAAGCTGCTCGCCGACGCCGGCATCGCCGAGCCCCGCGTGATCGAGTCCGTCGAGGCCGGTCAGCTCGTCGTCCTCACCGACCACAACGAGTCCGCCCAGTCCGTCGCCGGCCTTAAGGACGCCACGGTCTTTGGCGTCGTCGACCATCACCGCATCGGCGACTTCGAGACCGCCGGCCCGCTGCACTACATCTGCCTGCCTTGGGGCTCCAGCTGCACCATCGTCACCAAGCTCGCCGACGTGCTCGGCGTTGAGCTTTCCGACGTCCAGGCCAAGCTGCTGCTCTCGGCCATGATGACCGACACGCTCATGCTCAAGAGCCCCACCACCACCGATGTCGACCGCGTCGTCGCCGCCAAGCTCGGCGAGCAGGTGGGTGTCGACCCGGTCAAGTTTGGCATGGAGGTCTTCCTCACCCGTCCGTCCGGCTCCTTCACCGCAGCCGAGATGGTCGGCAACGACATCAAGATGTTCGAGCCCGCTGGCAAGAAGCTGCTCATCGGCCAGTACGAGACCGTCGACAAGACCCGCGCACTCGGCATGATCGACGAGATCCGTGAGGCAATGCGCGCCTACGCCGCCGAGAAGGGTGCTGACGGCATTGTCCTGTGCATCACCGACATCATGGAAGAGGGCTCGCAGGTCCTGCTCGAGGGCGAGACCGAGGCTGCTCAGAAGGGCTTGGGTATTGCCGACGAGCACGACGGCGTCTGGATGCCGGGCGTCCTCTCCCGTAAGAAGCAGGTCGCTGCCCCCATCATGGCCGCCTGCTAGGTTCTTTTGACCTAACACCGACGACCGGATCGCGGACGCCCCGCGCTCCGGTCGTTTTTTGTGCACGGCGCCGCGTCGTCTCTTGGACAGGCGTGCCCGCGCCGTTGAGCAAATAATGTTCAACCTGTGGTTCCGCTTTTCGGCCACGCCTGCGTGCTTGTCGTGCAGGGTAGGCTAGATGCAAGCGTAATACGTTAGAGCGCGGCGCCGCCACTTGGGCGGGCCGTGCTTTTTTAAGACGGGAGCCATCCCGTGAAAGGAGCCGCCCATGGCAGCAACTGAGCAGCTGTTCAACGTTCGTGAGCGCAAGCGCTTTGAGCGTCACGATATCTGGGAGCGCATCGCCGAGAACGGCACGATTTCCGCCGCCGTCATGGTCTTCGCCGCCATCGCCGCCGTCATTTGCGCCAATACCGATGCCTACGAGGCCATCCATCACTTTTTGGAGACCCCGCTGTATGTGGGTCTGGGCAACCTTACGGCCGGTCTCACCGTTGAGCTTTTCGTCAACGACTTCCTCATGGCGATTTTCTTTTTGTTGGTGGGCATTGAGCTTAAGTACGAGATGACGGTCGGAGAGCTCAAGAATCCACGTCAGGCCATGCTTCCCATGCTGGCGGCCGTGGGCGGCGTCGTTGTTCCCGCCTGCATCTACCTGATCTTTAACCATGCCGGCGCCCGCAACGGTTGGGCCATCCCCATGGCAACCGATATTGCCTTTGCGCTGGGCGTGCTGTCGCTTTTGGGCAATCGCGTGCCCAACGGCGTGCGCGTGTTCTTCTCGACGCTCGCCATCGCCGACGACCTCATCTCCATCGCCGCCATCGCCATCTTCTACGGTCAGAGTCCCAATCCGTTTTGGTTGGGCGCCGCCGCGCTTGTGACCTGCGCACTCGTGTGGCTCAACAAGACGCAGCATTACCGCCTTGCCCCGTATTCGGTACTGGGTCTGCTGTTGTGGTTCTGCATGTTCAAGAGCGGCGTACATGCCACGCTTGCTGGCGTCATCCTGGCCTTCACCATTCCGGCCAAGTGCGGCGTCAAGCTCGATAGTCTCACCGATTGGCTGGGCGAGTGCCTGCCGCTGCTCGATGACCGCTACGACGACGAGGCACACATCCTGGGCCAGCATGACTTTACCGTCTCGACTACCAAGGTCGAGCGCGTCATGCACCGCGTGACCCCGCCGCTCATCCGCATGGAGCGTCTGATCTCCACGCCGGTCAACTTTGTGATCCTGCCGATCTTTGCGTTCGTGAACGCACAGGTTCGCCTAGTGGGCGTGGACATGAGCACGCTGCTCACCGACCCGGTGACGCTCGGCGTGTACTTTGGCATGCTGCTGGGCAAGCCGATCGGTATCTTTGGCATGACGTTTGCCCTGGTTAAGCTTAGGGCCTGCGAGCTGCCGCGCAATGTCAACTGGCACATGATTGCCGGTGTGGGCATTCTGGGCGGTATCGGCTTTACTATGTCGATTCTCATCAGCGGCCTTGCCTTCCCGACGGCCCAGTTTGAGGTTCTGGCTGCCAAGGCCGCCATCCTTGCCGGTTCGGTCACCGCTGCCGTGCTCGGCATGATCTACATGAGTGTGGTCTGCAAACACCCCGCGCCCAAGGACGAGTAAGGGCACATACAAGTTTGAAAACGCCGCCTGTGAACACCATCACAGGCGGCGTTTTAGTCATTGGGGGCATATGGTTGACTAGTCATTTAAGTCTGTCCCCAATGACTAGGTTTATTCCACCGTTCCGTAGACGGCGCCCCAGCCGTGGGCGGCCAAGGCGGAGTTGAGCTGGTCGCAAAGTGACTGGCGGTCGTAATAGCCGGGCGGTAGCAGGTTGACGATTTCCATGAGATCGGGCGCCAGGTCCAAGATTTCGGCCTGTACGATCAAATCGAGGCGGTCGATGGCGTGGCGGTCGTAAAACAGTCCGTCGACCAGGCGCTGCAGGTCGCCGAATTCCTCGGCCTGAAACGATCCGTACTCCATAGTGCCTCCTTGGGCGCCCCACGCCGGCATGCGCGGCGATTCGTAATTCATTGCGATGAACTTAATCTATCACGGCTTCATAACGTTGCGGCGGTGGCGGTCTATACTTAGACGAACTGCAACGTACCGCTTCGCGAAAGGTCGCACCCATGCAGACGATCTACCAGAAGATGGAAACCACCGAACTCGATGCCGCCATCGAGGCACTCAAAGCCGAGGTCGCCGAGGTCAAGGCCAAGGGCCTGGCGCTCGACATGGCCCGCGGCAAGCCGTCGCCCTCCCAGGTGGACATCTCGCGCCCCATGCTCGATATCCTCAACGCCGACGCCGATCTGCACGACGGCAACGTCGACTGCTCCAACTACGGCTGCTTTGAGGGCATTCCCTCGGCACGCAAGCTGGCGGGGGAGTTCCTGGGTTGCCCTGCCGAGCAGACGCTCGTACTGGGCTCGTCGAGCCTGCTGATCGAGCATGACATCGCCGGCATGTTCTGGCGTTGTGGCTCGTGCGGCAGCGAGCCCTGGGACGCCTACGAGGCCGCGCACGACGGCAAGAAGGTCAAGTTCCTGTGCCCTGTTCCCGGCTACGATCGCCACTTTGGCATCACCGCCGACTTGGGCATCGAGAACGTCCCCGTCGCGATGACCGACAACGGCCCCGACATGGACGAGATCGAGCGCCTCGTTGCCGCCGACGATTCCATCAAGGGTATCTGGTGCGTGCCCAAGTATTCCAACCCCACGGGCATTACCTTCAGCGAGGACACTGTGCGCCGCCTGGTCGAGATGCCCACGGCCGCGCCCGATTTCCGCATCTTCTGGGACAACGCCTACTGCGTGCACGACCTGTACGACGAGACCGACGAGCTCGCCAACATCTTTGACCTCGCTCGCGCGGCGGGCACCGAGGATCGCGTGGTGGCATTCGCCTCGACGTCCAAGATCACCTTCCCGGGCGCCGGCATCGGCTTTATCGGTGCGAGCCCCGCGGTTATCGCCGAGTTCTCCAAGCGCCTGAAGGCCGGCCTCATCAGCGCCGACAAGCTCAACCAGCTGCGTCACGTGCGCTTCCTTCCCACCATCGAGGCGGTCAAGGAGCACATGAAAAAGCATGCCGAGTTCCTGCGCCCGCGCTTTGAGGCCGTCGAGCGCAAGCTCACCGAGGGCTTGGGCGACACGGGCTGTGCCACCTGGACGCACCCCCGCGGCGGCTACTTTGTGAGCTTCGATGGTCCCGAGGGCTCGGCCCAGAAGGTCGCCGCGCTTTGCGCCGACCTGGGCGTCAAGCTCACGCCGGCCGGTGCTACCTGGCCCTATGGCAAGGACCCGCGCGACACCAACATCCGCATCGCGCCGAGCTATCCCACGGTCGAGGACCTGGAGGCCGCGCTCGATGTGCTGGTGCTGGCCGTCAAGCTCGTCACTGCCGAGCTTGCGCGTGCCGAGCGCGCCTAGCGCGTATGGCCCCGCAAGTCCGGCCCAGTACTATCCGCACTTTCGATACGTAAAGGAGCGTATACATGGATTTGGGTATTTCCACCAACCCCACGCCAGAGCTCTACACCATTAAGGTCACCGGCGAGATCGATATCTCTAACGCCGATAGCCTGCGTAATGCCATCGACCTGGCGCTCGAGCAGCCCACTGAGGCCGTTGAGCTCGATTTTGCCCAGGTGAGCTACATCGATTCGACGGGCATTGGCGTGCTCGTGGGAGCTGCACACCACGCGGTCGACCACGGCAAGCGCTTTAGCTGCACCAATGTGCAGCCCCCGGTGATGCGCGTGGTTCAGCTGTTGGGTGTCGACCAGGAGATTTCGATCACCGCTGCATAATCATTGCCCCCAAAAGGGCGTGCCGTATGGCATATGTTTGTGATGCGCTCGGACGTTTTGGCGTCCGAGCGCTATACTTGACCGAATGAATAGACGAGTTCCGGCCGAATGGCGCGGTGCGGGCTCGACTCACATCGAGCCTTGGAGGTATGTGTGTTTGGTATTGGAGAGGGTGAGCTCGCGATCATCGTGGTCTTCGGCTTTTTGCTGTTTGGCCCGGATAAGCTCCCGCAGATGGGCCGTACGATCGGCCGTGCCATCCGTCAGTTCCGCGAGACGCAGGAAAAGATGACGGCCGTTGTTCAGTCCGAGATAATCGATCCGGTGAGCGAGGCCGCTTCGGCCCCGGTCAAGCCCAAGAAGGCTGCCGTCGATGACGATTCCGATGCGGACGAGGACGCCGCCGAGACGGCCGCGCCAGCAAAGAAGGAGACCTTTGCCGAGCGTCGCGCCCGTCTTGCTGCCGAGAAGGCCGCAAGCGAGGGTGCCGTTGAGGACGAGAATGCTGCCGAGGAGACGGAGGCCGATGCCGCCGCCGGGTCCGCCGATGCCGCCGCCGAGTCCGCTTCCGCTGCAGAGTCGGAGCCCGAGCCCGAGCCGGCAGAGCCCACGACGGCTGATCTCTACGCCCGTCGTCCCCGCAAGCGCAAGGCCGTCGTCGACCAGCTCGCCCGCGAGCTCGAGGCCGAGGACGACACCGCTACCGCCGACGCCCCGAAGGGAGGCGATGAGTAATGCCTATCGGACCCGCGCGCATGCCGCTCTTCGATCATCTGGGAGAGCTTCGTCGCCGCCTGACCATCGTGGTCGTGTCGGTGTTTGCCGCCGCTATCATGCTGTATTTCGCCACACCCGTGGTGCTCGACATCCTGAAAGACCCCATCCGCTCCTTTGTGCCGGACGGTAAGTTCTACATCACCACCACACTCGGCGGTTTTGGCCTGCGCTTCTCGCTGGCCATCAAGATGGCCGTGGTCATGTGCACGCCCATGATCATCTGGCAGATCCTGGCATTTTTCCTGCCGGCGCTGCGCCCCAACGAGCGCAAGTGGGTCGTGCCCACGGTGCTCGCCTCGACGGTGCTGTTCTTCCTGGGCGCCATCTTTTGCTACTTCATCATTATCCCGGCAGGCTTTGAGTGGCTCATCGGCGAAACCTCGGCTGTCGCCACGTCGCTGCCCGATCTTGAGGACTACGTCAACATGGAGCTGCTCTTTATGATCGGCTTTGGTGTGGCGTTTGAGCTGCCGCTCATCATCTTCTACCTGTCCGTCTTCCATTTCGTGTCCTACGCGGCTTTCCGCAGTGCATGGCGTTACGTATACGTTGGCCTGCTCGTGGGCTCGGCTGTGATCACGCCCGACGGCTCGCCCGTTACGCTGGGTCTCATGTATGGCGCCCTGCTTTCGCTCTACGAGATTTCGCTCGCCATCGCCCGCGTGGTCATTACCGCGCGCGAGGGCAAGGAGGGCCTGTTCGTGAGCCGTCTGGACCTGTTCTCGGACGACGAGGACGATGAGGAGTAAATCGGTATGCACGAGGTTGGCATTGTCAACGGCATACTCGATACAGTGATTCGCGCGGCGCGTGGGGCGGGGGCCTCGCGCGCCGTTTTGGTAACGCTGCGTATCGGGGATATGACCGAGGTCGTGCGCGAGGCGCTCGACTTTGCGTGGGAGACGTTTCGCGACGAGGACCCGCTCACGCGCGGCTGCGAGCTTGCCGTGGAGGAGGTCCATCCACAAAGCGAGTGTCTGGACTGCGGCGAGGTTTTCGACCACGATCGCTTCCACTGTCGCTGTCCCCAGTGTGGTGGTGCCAACGTGCGCCTACTGCACGGCCGCGAGCTCGATATCGCAAGTATCGAAATCGAAACCCCCGACGATTAGCCCGCCAGCCATCTGGGGACGGAGTATAAAGGGGCCAAAGTAAGGAGCGCTAAGTATGGCCGAGAAAACGATTGATATTGCATCGCCGATCTTGTCGCGCAATGAGCGCCTGGCAGATCAGCTACGTCAGCGATTTGAGCAGACGAACACCTACGTGATCAATGTGCTGTCGAGCCCCGGCTCGGGTAAGACCACCACGATTCTGGGCACCAACGAGCGCCTGCGCGACAAAGCCGGCCTACGCTGTGCCGTCATCGAGGGCGATATCGCCTCGGATGTCGACGCCATCACCATGAAGGAAGCCGGCATGCCCGCCATCCAGATCAACACGGGCGGCCTGTGCCACCTCGAGGGCAACATGATCATGGAGGCTGTCGATGCCTTCGACCAGGCTGTGGGTCTGGAGAACATCGACGTCATCTTTATCGAAAACGTGGGTAACCTGGTCTGCCCAGTCGACTTTGACCTGGGCGAGAACCTGTCCATCATGATCCTCTCGGTGCCCGAGGGCGACGACAAGCCCATCAAGTACCCGGGCATCTTCCAACACGCCGGCGCGCAGTTGCTCAACAAGGTCGACGTGGCCCCGGCTTTCGATTTTGACATGGATAGGTATACTAAGACACTCGATGACCTCAATCCGCAGGCGCCGCGGTTTGCCGTGAGCGCGCGCAAGGGCGAGGGCATGGATGCCTGGTGCGATTGGCTCATCGGGCAGATTGAGCAAGCAAGGGCGTAAGTCGGCCGCCATACGGGTGGGCGTAGCCGCAGAGATACGAGATAGGAGCCTCTTTTGAAGCTCATCATCGCTGAGAAAAACGACGCCGCGCGTCAAATTGCCGAGCGTCTGTCCACGGGCAAACCCAAAAAGGACAAGGTGTACAACACCGCCATCTACCGTTTTGAGTGGAAGGGCGAGGAGTGCGTGACCATTGGCCTTGCCGGTCACATCCTGGCGCCCGATTTTTGCGACAGCGTGCTGTTCGATAAAAAGCTGGGTTGGTATTCGGTGACCGAGGACGGCGAGATGCTGCCGGCCGATATGCCCGATGGCCTGGCCCGCCCGCCGTACGACACCAAGCGCAAGCCGTTCCTTGCCGATGGCATTTCCATCAAGGGCTGGAAGCTCGAGAGCCTGCCTTACCTCACCTGGGCGCCCGTCATTAAGCTACCGGCCGAGAAGGAGCTCATTCGTTCGCTCAAGAACCTGGCTAAGAAGTCCGATAGTGTCATCATCGCCACGGACTTCGATCGCGAGGGCGAGCTGATTGGTTCGGACGCTCTCAACAAGGTGCGTGAGGTGGCGCCCGACTTGCCGGTTGCCCGCGCCCAATACTCTTCGTTTACCAAGGCCGAGATCACGCACGCCTTCGATAATCTCGTCTCGCTCGACCAGAACCTGGCTGACGCCGGCGAGAGCCGTCAGCACATCGACCTTATCTGGGGTGCGGTGCTCACGCGTTACCTGACGCTCGCCAAGTTTGGCGGCTTTGGCAACGTGCGTTCCGCCGGCCGCGTGCAGACGCCGACGCTCGCCCTGGTGGTCGAGCGCGAGCGCGAGCGCATGGCGTTTGTGCCCGAGGACTATTGGCAGATTCGCGGCATGGGCGCCGCGCAGGGTGCTGCCGAGGACGACCGCTTTAAGATCGCGCACAAGACAGCGCGTTTTACCGACAAGGATGCTGCCGAGACGGCGTATGGTCACGTCGACGGCGTCAAGACGGCGACCGTTGCCGCGGTGACCAAGCGCTCGCGTAAGCAGCAGCCGCCCACGCCGTTCGCGACGACCTCGCTGCAGGCTGCCGCCGCGGCCGAGGGCATCTCGCCTGCGCGTACGATGCGAATCGCCGAGTCCCTCTACATGGCTGGTCTCATCAGCTACCCGCGTGTCGATAACACCGTGTACCCTGCGACGCTCGATCTGGGCGCCGTGGTGAGCGACCTGGCAAAGATCAACCCGGCGCTGGCGCCCGTGTGCAAAAAGGTGCTCGCCGGTCCCATGAAGCCCACGCGCGGCAAGGTCGAGACTACCGACCACCCGCCTATCTATCCCACGGGCGAGGGCGATCCGTCCACGCTCGATGGCGGCCAGCGCAAGCTCTACGACCTCATTGCCCGCCGCTTTCTGGCAACGCTCATGGGGCCCGCGACCATCGAGAACACCAAGCTCGAGCTTGATGTGAACGGCGAGCCGTTCGTGGCTTCGGGCGACGTGCTTGTGACCCCGGGCTTCCGCGAGGCGTACCCGTACGGCCTTAAGCGCGACGAGCAGATGCCGCCGTTGGAGCAGGGCGATACGGTCGACGTGTTCGACATTAAGCTCGAGGCCAAGCAGACCGAGCCGCCCGCGCGCTACAGCCAGGGCAAGCTCGTGCAGGAGATGGAGAAGCGCGGCCTGGGCACCAAGTCCACGCGCGCGAGCATCATCG
>USHZ01000045.1 GCA_900554595.1 uncultured Collinsella sp.
ATCGCGTACAATGGTTCGGATCGTATCGTTCGGGCAGGTTATCCGATATGCCCGATCGCCCTTCCATTCGAAAGGACATCCATGTCCCAGTCTTCGACGCCCGCCGTCACCGATGCCATCTACGACGCATCGTCGCTCGGCCGTCCGCGCATGTTTTTGCTCGGCCTGCAGCATCTGTTTGCCATGTTTGGCGCCACGGTGCTGGTGCCCGTGCTCACCGGCCTCTCGGTGTCGGCAACGCTTTTGTTTGCCGGCTTGGGCACGCTGCTGTTCCACTTCCTGTCGCGCGGTAAGGTGCCGGCATTTTTGGGCTCATCGTTTGCCTTTATTGCCGGTTATGCCGCGATTGCGCCCAACGGCGAGGCCGAGCTTTTGCCCTACGCCTGCCTGGGCGTAGCTTGTGCCGGCCTGCTCTATCCGGTGCTTGCGGCTCTGTTCCGCGCGTTTGGCGCCAAGCGCGTCATGCGCTTCTTCCCGCCGGTGGTGACCGGCCCCATCGTCATTTCCATCGGCCTGATCTTGGCAAGCTCTGCCATCGCCAACTGCCAGACCAATTGGCTTGTTGCCGTTGTCGCTGTGGCAGTGATCATCATCTGCAACATTTGGGGCCGCGGCATGGTCAAGATCGTGCCGATCTTGCTGGGTGTTGTGGTGAGCTATGCCGTTGCCGCTGCGCTCGGCGAGGTCGATTTTTCGGGCGTTGCCGCCGCTCCGTGGGTCGGTCTGCCCATCATGTGGGACAACACCGTGTTTGCGCTCTTTGGCCCGCAGTTCGATAGCGGTCTTGCCACGACGGCCATCATCACCATTATGCCGCTGGCCTTTGCGACCATGATCGAGCATATCGGTGATATCTCGGCTATCGGCTCCACTTGCGAGCGTAACTACATCGCCGATCCCGGCCTGCATCGCACGCTGCTCGGCGACGGCCTTGCCACGATTCTGGCTTCGCTCTTTGGCGCTCCGGCCAACACCACGTATGGTGAGAACACTGGCGTGCTTGCCCTGACGCGCGTGTTTGACCCGCGCGTGATTCGCATTGCCGCGTGCTGCGCCATCGTGCTTTCGTTCTGCCCCAAGTTCGCGGCCGTCATTGCGGCCATGCCGGCGTGTGTAATCGGCGGCGTGTCGCTCGTGCTCTATGGCATGATCAGTGCGGTAGGTGTGCGTAACCTCATCGAGAACCAGGTCGATTTCCAGAACAACCGCAACGTGCTGGTGGCTGCACTGGTACTCGTGCTTTCGCTCGGCATCGCGTACAGCACCGCCGGCGCCATCGTGTTGGAGCTGGGCGGCGTGACGATTTCGCTTTCCGGCCTTGCTGTGGGCTCGCTGGTGGGCATCGTGCTCAACGCCATCCTGCCGGGTAATGACTTTGAGTTCGACGTTTCTGAGCTTGAGGAGACTGTCGAGTAGTAGTTGTGTTCAGCTAAATCAAAAAAATGGCGCCCATGCGTACGCGCGGGCGCCTTTTTTAATGCGTCAATATCCAGTGGATGCCACGTGCCATGCGCAGATCGGTTTGGGCAAAGTGGTTGCCGGGGTTGAGCTCCAGCGTCGTGGGAATACCACGTTCGACGAGCAGTTTTTCCATGGCGCGCGTGTCGTCAAGTACGTGCCGCATCATGCGGTTGGGCGTCTTGGTTTCCTTTTTGCCGAGTGACAGATAGACGGCCTGCGGGTTGCCGGCAAAAGGGGCCGTGCTGGCGCGATCGACAAAGTCGGGAAACCACAACGACCCCGATGCGCTTGCGGCGCGGCTAAAGGCGTCGGTTTGCCAGAGGGACCAGAGCGCGAAGAGGCCCGCGAGCGAGTAGCCGGCAATGCCGCGCCAGGTGGGCGGCTGAGGAAGCGACGACTCGGCCTCTGGGATTATCCAGTTCAACAGCTCATCAAGAAAACCGGAAGCCTGACCGCCAAAGGGCTCGGCATCGCGCACGGTTCCGTCGCATCCCCAGGGGCTCAGCTCGCGATTCCAATCGAGCCCGCCAATGGCGACAAGGGTGAATGGCGGACAGTCGAGCTCTCGGCAGCGATCATAAACATCACTACCGTCGCCCATAACCACGGGAAGGTAGATGACGGGTGCGCTTTCGGCATGCTGTGCATGAACGGTTATCTGCTTTTGATGCGCTTCCATGACGGGCTTCTCTCGGCGTTGTGATATCGACGGCCCCCATTGTCGCACGCCGGCTCGTTCAGGTTGGGCTAGACCAAAGACAATCTCGTGCATACCCTGCGGACGCATATGGAAAACGCCACCGCCGGAGGGGAGCTCGGCGGTGGCGTTGTTAAACGGTGCTGGGGCTCAGGGCCTTCGCGGGAGCTGCCATGTGCGCAGAGGCGTCTAAGAGCGCTTACGGCTCGCCATGGTGCCTGCGGCGATAGCGGCTGTTCCCGCAAGGGCGGCCGCCACGATGGCCGCACCCGAGGTGTCGCCGGTCGCTGCGAGCACGCCGGTGGCCTTGGCCTTCGTGGTTGCAACCGCAACGGTCTTGGTCGTCTTTGCGCCCTCGGGCTTGGGGTCCTGCTTGGACTCCGCGGGCTTGGTCTCGTCGGGCTTGGGGTCTTCCGGCTTGGCTACCTCGGGAGGTGCGATGGTCGTGCTTTTGGCGACTGCTTTGATATAGAGGGAGTCGACCGTGGCGTCGCCCGTGCCGATGGCTTGGCCTGCCTCGTAGATGCCGTCACGGAGCTTGCGATAGTCAATGACCTTGCCGCCTTCGGGCGTCTGGATGGCGGCGTTCTCAATCTTGATGGTGCCGATTGCCTTGCCGTCAGCGCTCACGGCACGGGCAAAGATTGCCGCTGTATCTCCTTCGGCCGTTACCTTGCTGCGGATGATCGAGATGACTGCGGGTGTGACGCCCTCGCTGGTCTGGGCGATGATGCCGAAGTTCTCGCCTTGGGGCTCGGGGCTCGTCTCGCCATCTTGGTTTTCGCTGTAGGGGATGGGGCCGTCGCCGTTCTCGACATAGCGGGCTATGGCCTTGACAACGGAGTCGCTGATGTAGATGTGGCCACCCTCCTCGTTGGGTGGATCGTTTCTGGTGGAGAATGCAGCCGAAACCTCGCCTTCCGCAAACGCGTCCACGGTGGAGCCGTTCTTGACGACGATATCGTCTTGGTAGGTGAAGAGGGCAATGGCGCTACCGTATCTGCCTTTACTTGCGCGGACTGTCACGTTTGCATGATCGAGTGTGATGCCCTTGTGGGCATAGACGCCATATTCAACACCGCTTGCGTCAAGGGAGGCGTTCGTGACCGCGAGACTGCCCTCAGTGTCGACGGCAAGATATCCCTCGGCGTTTGCCTTGACCTGGCTGCCGTCCGAGATGTTGATATTGCCGCCGCTCCAAAGGGCCTCACCATCGGCTGAGCTTGCCTCGACCGTCCCGCCACCCTTGATGGTGAGGTCCTTGTCGGTTCCAATACCCTTGTCCTCGGTAGCCCTGGCGGTGACGGCTCCGCTGTCGTCAATCGTGATATTGCCGTTTGCCCTGATGCCATCCGATGCACCCGTGGCGTTGACGTTGCCCGAACCTTTGATAGCGAGATCACCCCCGGCATTGATGGCATCAAACCCAGTGCTCGTGGCGTTGACGGATCCGGCTCCGTCGATGTTGATATTACCCGTGGAGAGGATAGCGTCCTCAGTAGATGTCACGCTGAGCGTGCTGCCCGCGTCGCCTTGGATATTGAGCTCGGCATTCTCGTTAGTGCCATGAGAAGCCTTGATGCCTTCGATCCAGTCGGCAGTGACGATGTTGTTTCCCGAGTAATTCACGTTGAGCTTGCCTGCGGCCTGGATCTCGCCGCCGTTATAGTTGTTGAGCTTCAAGTCGTCGGCGCCGTCCCACGACCAGGTACCGGCCTCGTCGCTCGCCGCGGTGTTGTACTTGTTGCCGCCGACCTTGACCCATTCCGCTGCGAGCGAGACGCTCGGCATGAGCAGCGAGCTCACCGTGAGCGCGCACACGGCGCCCGCGACGATGCGGCGCGTCACGCGGCGCCAGCTGCCGTGCGCGAGTCCTATGCGACGGCGAACGTCGGGTTCGGCAACATGGGTTCCGGCGGTAGTGTCATTGCGTTTGGGGGTCGTGAACAAGGCTGCCATGGCTGCTCCCGTTCTCATAGGACCTGTACGACTAGATTCAGCGTATCTGCTGGATGTTGCCGGCGGTAGTGCCGTTTGGAGGGCAAAATGGCCAAAATGGGGGAGAAATAGGCCGCACGTCGGCGCAGGGACCGGCGCTAAAAGAAAAGCGCGGGGCCGCATGGCGACTCCGCGCTTTATTGTTCAGCTTTTGCAGCCTTGCCCTTACGCTACGAAGAAGTAGACGAGGAAGGCAAGGGCTGCGATCCACCCGTCCTGTGCGAAAAAGTGTTTACGAGCGCTTGCGGCTCACCACGGCGCCCGCGGCGATGGCGGCTGTTCCCGCAAGGGCGGCTGCCACGATGGCTGTGCTCGAGGCGTCGCCGGTTGCTGCGAGTTTGCCGGCGATCTTGGCTCCCGTGGCTGCAACTGCAACGGTCTTGGTTGTCTTCGTGACCTCGGACTTGGAACCCTCGGGCTTGGTCTCGCCGGACTTTTCCTCGGGTTTGATCTCCTCGGGAGGCACGGTGACCGTGCGCTTGGCGACAGCGGCGTCATAGGGGGAGTCGATCGTGGCGTCGCCCGTGCCGATGGTTTGACCTGCCTCGTAGGAGATGCTGGGGCCGCACTCTTCTTCGTAGCGATAGTTAATGATCTTGCCGCCTGCGGGCGTCTGGATGGGAGCGCCTTCGATCTCGATGGTGCCGATCGCCTTGCCATCCTCGCTTATGGCAAGAGCGAAGATTGCCGCCGTGTCTCCCTCGGCCGTGAGCTTGCTGCGGACGATCGAGATACTCGCGGGCGTGATGCCCTCGTAGGTCTGGGCGAAGATACCGATGTTCAGACCCCTAGGCTCAGGGATGACCTCGCCGCTTTGGTCGTTGCTGTAGTGATCGGGGCCATCGCCACCGGTCTCGACATAGCGGGCTATAGCCTTAACAACGGAGTCGCTGATGTAGATGTGGCCGCCAGCGACGTTTGGCTGGTGGTTTCTGGTAGAGATTGCAACCGAGAATTTGCCTTCTGCGAACGCGTCCACGATGGAACCATTCTTGATGACGATGTCGTCCCCGTCAGTGATGAGGGCGATGGCCTGGCCGCCGCTCGCGCTTGTGCGGACCGTCACGGTCGCGTGATCGAGCGTAACGCCCTTGTAGGCATAGACACCATATTCAACACCGCTTGCGTCAAGGGAGGCGTTCGTGACCGCGAGACTACCCTCAGCGTCGACGGCAAGATCTCCCTGGGAGCTTGCCTCGACCTGGCTGCCGCCCGAGATGTCGATGTTGCCGTCAGCCCAAATCGCCGCTTCTTCTATCGAGCTTGCTTCTACCTTGCCACCGCCTTTGATGATCAGGTCACTGCCCGCGGCGATGCCGTAACCTTCGCTTCCTTTAGCGATCACTGTGCCAGAGGAATCGATGGTGGTCTTGCCCTTGGATTGGATGCCTTCGGTACCGCCCGTTGCATTCACGGTGCCCGAGCCCGTGATAGAGAGATCGCCCTTTGCCTCAATTCCGTCGGAAGTAGTGCTTGTGGTGTTCACAGTGCCTGGGCCAGAAATGGAGAGGTCGCCTGTGGATTTAATTGCATCGGCCTCAGCTGTCACATTGAGCTCATCCGTGCTATTCGAGCTCGTTATGTTCAACTCTGCTTTCTGGCTAGTGCCATCCTGCGCCTTGATGGCGGCTCCGGTGTAATCGGGCTCGGTTTTCACGGTGTTCTTGCCCTCGTAGGCAATGTTGAGCTTGCCCGCAGCCTGGATCGCACCGCCGTTATAGCCGTTGAGCTTCATGTCGTCGGCGCCGTCCCAGGCCCAGGTGCCGGCCTCGTCGCCTGCTGCAGTGTTGTACTGAGTGCCGCCGACGTTGACCCACTCGGCTGCGAGCGAGATGCTCGGCATGAGCAGCGAGCTTACCGTAAGCGCGCATACGGCGCCTACAACGATGCGGCGTGTCACGCGGCGCCAGCTGCCGTGTGCGAGCAGCGTGCGACGGCGCACGTCGGGCTCGACAAAATGGGCTCCAGAGGTTTTGTCATTGCGCTTGGGGGTCGTGAACAAGGCGGCCATGGTTACTCCCATCCTCATAGGGCCTATGCGGTTATATCCAGCATATCTGCAGGATGTAGCCGTCGGTAGTGCCGTTTGGAGAGCAAAACGTCCAAAACTTGCGAAGCAATACATCGCGCGTCCGTGTGGTGCCTGGCTTTAAAAGCAAAGCGCGGAGCCGCTCGATGCGACTCCGCGCTTTGCTGTTTGGTATTGCGAATCTTGCGCCTACGCTACGAAGAAGTAGACGAGGAAGGCAAGGGCTGCGATCCACATGAGCGGCTTGATCTTGGAGGCCTCGCCCTTAAAGAGCGCGACGATCACGTAGGCGATAAAGCCCAGGCCAATGCCGGAGGAGATGGAGTAGGTGAAGGGCACGCCGGCGACAATCATGAACGCCGGGAAGCCCTGCGACACGTCGGACCAGTCGATCTCGGAGGCCTCGCTCATCATGAGGTAGCCGACGTAGACCAGAGCACCGCAGGTGGCGGCACTGGAAACGATGGTGACGATGGGGGAGAAGAACGCGGCGAGAATGAACAGCACGCCGGTGGTGACGGAGGTGAGGCCCGTGCGACCACCGTCGGCAGCGCCAGAGGTGGACTCGACGAAGGTAGTGATGGAGGAGACGCCCATAAAGCCACCGGCAGCAGCGGCCACGGAGTCGACGACCAGGATGGGACGGATGTCCTCGACATTGCCGTCCTCGGTCAAGAACTCGCCCTGCTTGGCGACGGCCATCGCGGTGCCCATGGTGTCGAAGAAGTCGCTCATGAGCAGCGAGAAGGCAACGACGAGCAGCATCGGGTCGGTCAGGACCTTCACGATGGCAAGGTTGCCGTCGGCAGTGCTGGCAAACGGGGCGCCGAAGGTCGAGAAGTCGAGCGGTGCGATGAGGCCCTCGGGCGCATGGGTGACGCCCAGCGGGATTCCGGCGATAACGGCGACGATGATGCCGATGAGCAGCGAGCCCGGCACGTTGCGGGAAGCCAGGGCAACCGTCACGACGATGGAGATGATGCCGACGATAAAGGTGGGGGAGGCGATGTCGCCCAGGCCGACGAGCGTACCGGCGCCAGCGGTGATGATGCCGGCGTCGCACAGGCCGATCATGGCGATAAACAGGCCCAGACCCACCGAGATGGCGTGGCGCAGGACCACGGGGATGGCGTCCATGATGGCCTCGCGCAGGCCGCACAGGACGAGCAGCAAGATGACGATACCCTCGAGGAAGATAACGCTCATGGCCACGTGCCAGTCGCCGCCGCACATGGTGGTGGCGATGCCCGCGATCATGGCGTTGATGCCCAGACCCGACGCGCAGGCGAGCGGGCGGTTGGCGAAGATGCCCATGCAGATGGTCATGATGCCGGCGCCCAGGCAGGTGGCGCAGGCGAGCGCTCCCGCATCGATGCCAGCGCCCGAGAGCACTGCGGGGTTGACGGCGATGATGTAGGCCATCGCCAGGAATGTTGTCAGTCCAGCGCGAAGTTCGGTCCCGATTGTGGACTTGCGCTCACTGACGTGAAAAAGTTCGTCCATGCATACCCTTTCCTTGTTCGGCCCCGAGTTTAGGCCGATTGACACGAACTCACTTACTATATCGTCTTTACAACCTTGCTGTTCCTCGCATGTTGATGTTCGGCGCTTTGTAACAGACGGACGGTATTTATCGCATGAAAATGTGTGGGTACCGTATACTTAAGCGGTTACAACGACCCCTATGGAGGAACGTATGATTAAAGAGCTTTGCCACGATGAGGCTATCCTGTCCCAGCGTTGCGAGGTTGCGACCGTCGAGGACGAGTCGGTTGCTCAGGACCTGATCGATACCATCAAGTCGCTCGACGATGCCGGCTGCCTTGCCGCTAACCAGATTGGCGTTACCAAGAAGGTCTGCGTCTACCTGGACGACGCCGGCGAGCCCCACGTGCTCTACAACCCCCGTCTGGTGTTTGGCCTGGGCGCCAGCAAGATGGAGGAGAGCTGCCTGACGCACGAGGAGGTCACCAAGTCCACGCGCTATATCAAGTGCAAGGTTGCCTTTGACCAGATCGTCGACGGCAAGATGCGCGAGCGCAAGCAGGACTTTGTGGGCTTCGAGGCGCAGATGATCCAGCATATGATCGATCACTGTCTTGGCAAGCTTGTCTAGGGCGACCACAGCACCGCACTTCGTCGTTTTTGGTCCGGGCGTGACATTGTTGTCATGTCCGGGCTTTTGTGTTTAGCGCCTTTTTGTTTGGTGACAATGAACTTAGCAAGAACGTAAAGCTAGGAGGCGCTATGTGTACGAGCATTCGATTTACCGATAATTCCGGCAACATGTATCTGGGCCGCAACCTCGACTGGAGCTTTGACTACGGCCAACAGGTTCGCGTGATGCCGCGCGGGTTTCACATTCCGTATTCGTTTATCGACGACACGACAGCGGCACACGCGGTGATCGGTATGTGCATCGATTACAAGAACTACCCTATGTTCTTCGATTGCGGCAACGATGCGGGCCTCGCCGTGGCGGGTCTCAATTTCCCGGGTTATGCCGAGTATGCCGAGGACCCTGTCGACGGCAAGACCAATATCGCGGCCTATGAGTTTCCCCTGTGGGTGGCAGCGACGTTCTCGACGGTCGATGAGGTCGAGGCCGCGCTGCGCGACACGGTGATTGTCGCCAAATCTGCCGGAGAGGGGCTGGGTGTGTCGCTGCTCCATTGGATTATCGGCGACAGCCAGCGTAGCATCGTGGTCGAGATGATGGCTGACGGCCTGCATGTATACGACGATCCGGTCGACACCCTTGCCAATCAGCCCACCTTCCCGTGGCATATGGAAAACCTACGCACTTATATCACCGCCACAAGCGATTTTCCGCAGACGGCGACGTGGCGTGGCGCCGAGCTTAAGCCCTATGGAGCCGGTGCCGGCATGCGCGGCATTCCCGGCGACTGCTATTCGCCGAGCCGTTTTGTAAAGGCAGCGTACCTCAACGCCAATTACCCGCAAAAAGACAGCGAGACCGAAAACGTCGTCCGCATGTTCCGTTCACTCGAGGGCGTGGTGATGATTGAGGGGGCGTCCAGGATGGGCGATGGCAAGTTCGAGAAGACTATCTATACCGGATGCTTTAGCGCGCGCACGGGCAATTATTACTACGCGATGTATGAGGATCCGTCGATTCGCTACGTGAGCCTGATGGATGCCGAGGGCGCGAGCCCCGATAGGCTTGTGGTTCCCGAGCCGCGTCGTTCGTAGCCGAGGGCTTTACTGAAATGCAAAGCGCCCCTGCATCTCCTGTGAGGTGCAGGGGCGCTGTCGTTGATGCGCGACGTCGCTAGAAGTTGGCGTCGTTGAGCTGGGCGCTCTCGAGGCCGTCGAGCAGTTGCTGTTCGGGCGTATCGGCGACGCTCTCGAGCAATTCGGTGGGATCGACGTTCATGTCCCTACCGGCCTCGTTGCCGTTGACCAGGTCGTCCGAGAAGATATCGACTTCCATTTCCTCGGCTTCTTCGATCTGGACCTCGAGCGGCACATGGGTGCGTACGAGTTTGACCGCCGGACGCATGCGGGCAAAGAGAGGCACGTACTCGATGATGATCGCCGAGTTCTCAAGACCGTACCAGCGTGCCGGGCTTCCGCAGGCGCGGCGGACGGCGTACTTGATGGCCATCACGCGGTGGTCGTTGCGGTTGATGTCCGTTTCGGGGGCAAGCATCTTGCGCAGCATGCAAAAACGGAAGTCGCCCACGTTGCCGCGTGTCTCGTAGATGGAGTAGGTGTGATGCTGCGGTGGCAGCTCACCCGATGTCATCAAGTCGCCAACGATCTGACGCAGATAGGCGTTGATGCGCTGGTTGACCTTAAAGCCCAGGTCCAGGCGCACGCGGAACAAAAAGTCCGTGCCAAAGGTCTCGACGGAATACTCGTGCGTATAGGGCTCGTCGGTAACGTGCACGTTGATGAACCAATATGCCTTGGCGCGCTTGGGGTGCTTGTCCAGGATGGAATAGAGCACGTCGCGGTCGAGCGTGAGCGGGTCGGGGCTGTTGGTGAGGAACACCAGATTGTCGGCGAGCACGGGGTAGGTCTCGTCGTTGCGCAGGCGGTTGAGCTGATCGATGTACTTGGAGACGGGCAGCAGGATCGTCTGCGTGCGCTCGATGGCGGTGCCGCGGCGCCACACGTACATAAGGCCAAACAGCAGCGAGGCCAGGAAGATCATCACATAGCCGCCGTCAAAGAACATGGTGAGGCACGAGGCAAAGAAGCAGAGCTCGATGGCGCCAAAAAGCAGGGCAAAGACGCAGGCGCCCAGCTTGTGCTTGAGGATGCCGGCGATATAGCTCGTCAAAAGCGTCGTGGTCATGAGCATAGTCACGGTGATGGCGAGGCCGTAGGCGCTCTCCATGCGCTCGGAGTTTTGGAACAGCAGCACGATGAAGATACAGCCGACCCACATGATGTTGTTGACGAGCGGAATATAGAGCTGGCCCTTGGTGTCGCTGGGGTAGTGGATGCGCAGATGCGGCATAAGGTTGAGACGCGTGGCCTCGGATACCAGCGAGAACGAGCCGGTGATAAGCGCCTGCGAGGCGATGATGGCCGCTACGGCCGATAGCACGATGGCAAAGGGGCGCAGGGGCTCGGGAAGCATCATGTAGAACGGGTTGACGATGTCCATCGCGAGCATCTGGGGATTGGAGTTGTTGGCGAGCAGCCAAGCGCCCTGACCCAGATAGTTAAGGATGAGGGCCGCCTTTACGAACGGCCAGGATGCGTAAATGTTAGCCTTGCCCACGTGACCCATGTCCGAATAGAGCGCCTCGGCGCCGGTCGTCGACAGGAAGACGAAGCCGAGCACCATGATGCCCGAGTGGTTGATGGGCGAGAACAGGAACATGATGCCGCGGATGGGGTTGAGTGCGCGCAAGATGGACAGGTTGCCGAGCATGTTGAACAGGCCGGCGCCCGCCAGGAACAGGAACCATAGCGTCATGAGCGGGCCGAAGAGCTTGCCGATTGACGAGGTGCCGGCGCGCTGCATGGCAAATAGGCCGCAGATAATGATGATGGTAATAATGATGACGTTGGTCTGGCCGTCGCCCAATAGCGCGTGGCCCCACTCGATGGTGCGCAGACCCTCGATGGCTGTGGTGACCGTGACGGCGGGGGTGAGGATGCCGTCGGCAAGCAGCGCCGCACCGCCGATCATGGCGGGAAGGATCAGCCACGGCGCCACTTTGCGCACGAGACTGAACAGGGCGAAGATACCGCCCTCGTTGTGGTTGTCGGCCCTCATGGCGATTAGCACGTACTTGACCGTGGTTACGAGCGTCATGGTCCAGATGACGAGCGAAAGCGCGCCCAGGATCATGTCCTCGCTGACGGTACCGATGCCGCCGTTGTTGGCGACGATTGATTTCATGGTGTACATAGGGCTCGTGCCGATGTCGCCATAGACGACGCCGAGCGTTACGAGCAACATACCAGCAGAAAGGGGAATGGCTCCATGCCCGCTCTGTCCGTGCTGGTCTTGGAGGTTTGCCTCCAGTTTGTTGTGTGCCACGTGGACTCCCTTAGACATCCGGTTATCTGTCTAGGGCAGATAACCTTTATGCCATCTTTATACATATAAGAGCAGTTTGGCACATCGGGGTGTTTTAGACAATAATCCCCATCTGGGGATTATTCATGTACGCAGGTAGCATTTCAAAACAGGGGCGCACCGGCTGTATGGTCTTGCTGCAATGTGATAACCACGGACGCGCCCCTGCTTTGAAACTGAAGAGGGGCTTTTAGGCGCGTGCTGCTTGGGCGATGCTTGCTTTGGTGTCTGCGCGTTTGCCGGCGACTTCGCAAAAGATCGCGCCGCCGATGATCAACGCGGCGCCCATGAGGCGGATGGGCGTCATGGTCTCTCCCAAAAGGGCAACGGAGAACACGACGGCCGAAAGCGGCTCGAGGTAGCCGACGACCGCGACGGTCTGGACGGGCAGCTTGGCGACGGCACTAAAGTAGAGCAGGCAACCGATGCCGGTGTTGACGACGCCGAGCAT
>USHZ01000046.1 GCA_900554595.1 uncultured Collinsella sp.
TCGGCACCTTGCTGGCCATTGTCGGTGCCGTGCTCTACGTGCTCGAGCGCACGGGGCATCCCGTGGTTTCGCGCCTGGGAAAGACCGGAGTGAGTCAAAATGTCATCGCCTATCACAAGGCCTCGGGCCCGCTTGCGTCTCCGCGCAACCGCCCGGTCGTCGTGGTGGCCCACTATGATTCCCCCCGCGCCGAGCTCCTTGCTCGCGAGCCCTACGCTCCGTATCGCGCGCTCATCGCCAAGCTCCTGCCTGTCGCCACGATCGCGCCCGCGGCTGTCGCCATCCTGCGTATCCTGCCGCTTCCCGGCGTGCTCAAGGTGCTGCTGTGGGTTGTCGCGATTCTGGCCTCCCTTGTGGCACTGGCCAACGCCGCCAATATCATCTCCAACCGTTTTGTGCTTCCCTACACGTCTGGCGCGGTGTGCAACAAGTCCTCTGTTGCCGCCATGCTCGGTGTCATGGACAACGTCGCCCCCTATCAGGGCGAAAACGAGTTCCCCGACGACATTCCATTCGACACCTATTTTGGCGAGCAGAAGCGTCGCGCCGAGGAAATGGCGCGCGCGGCGGCCGAGTATGCCGCGGCCCAGCAGCAAAACGACTACGGCAACACCATTGAATATGAGGAACCTTCCTACGACGAGGACGAGTTTGGCCAGCCGGTTGCGCCTGTCGACGCACCCGAGCAGGACGAGACTTTTGATGGACAGATCGATGGTTTTGAGGGCGCCTCTGCCGACGAGACGCTAATCGGCGTTATCGCGCCCGAGGCTCAAGACCAGACTGCCCAGGCCGAAGTGTCCACCGAGGAAAAGTCCTCCGCCGAGCCGGCGGAGGAGCCCGCGGTGGTCGAAGTCGCCGAGCCCAAGCCCAAGCTCTATCGCAATGCCGCCGGCAATATCCGCTTTGGTTCGGATGCCATCCGTGCGCTCGTCATGCTTCCCGAGTCCTGCACGCTCGATTACGAAGAGGGCGAGGAGCCGACGTTTGAGCCGGAGCCTGCTTCCGTTGCACAGGAGCCTGTGCCCGCGGCCAATACGGCTGTTGCTCCCGCCGAGTCGGTCGCTGCCCCTGTTGCTGCCGCGGAGTCTGACGCAAAGCCCGCGCTCGATTCTGCAGCCGGTCTGGATATTCTGGCGCCTGCCGCTCCGGCACAGGTTGAAGACGAGGCCGCCGACGAAGACTACGACGAGTATCCGCAGCGCGTGTCCTATGAGAGTGACACCGATTTCTCGGCCGAGCTTCCCTCGACAACGCCCCATGCCGATATCGCTTCCGCGTTCTCCTCGATTGGTGCCAGCGCTTCTAGCTTCTTTAAGGGTGCCTTTGCGAAGGGCAAGAAGTTCGTCGACGACTTTGAGGAAAAACGCGCCGCTGCCCGCGAGGCCGCCGAGCGGGAGGCCATCGCCCAGCAGCAGGCCGCCGAGGCCGAGCGTGAGCGTGCGGCACAGGAGTTCGAGCAGAGCGAGGCCGAACAGCCGGAGCCTGTCGATGTCGCCGACGCCACGACGTCCTTCGAGGCTCCGCAGCCGACATCCGCTAACGTTGCCGAGGCTACGACGTCCTTTGAGGCGCAGCAGCCGGCCGATGGCACCATGTCATTCGATGCCACGATGACGTTTGAGAGGCAGGGCACCGCAATTGCCGAGCCCCTTCCCATCTCCGATGATGCTCAGGACGCCGCCGATGATTCGGTTGTCGACGAGGCCGATTCCGTTGAGGGCAGCGCACCCGAGCAGGTCGAGGCTCCTGTTATGGAGCAGGAGCCCCCTGCGATTGGCGAGGCTCCCAAGACGGATGAGTCCAGGCCTTATTCTACGCAGATCTTTACCATGCCCGCGCCGAGCGACCCCGGTGCCACGGTGGCCAATGTCGCTCCCACGCAGGACGAGACAGTTGACTCCCTCATGGCGCAGATTTCGTCTCAGGTGCCTCCGCGCCAGCAAATGAATATCCCCGATCCGGCCTCCGCGCCCGCGCCCTCTTCGTCGCCGCTGGCCTCGGTCCCCGATCCGTCGCTGCCTTCGATGCAACAGGCCAACGTCGCGTCCCGAACGTCGCTGTTCGATCTTCCCGATCCTTCGACACAGACAAATGATCCCTTTGCGACGGCGCAGGGTCCCGAGCCCACATCGGCACCGGTCGCGACCCCCATGCCCATCTCCTCGGGCGCACAGCCGCTCGAGACCATCTCGGCTCCTGTTTCGACGGGCGCCAAGCCGCAGAAGCGTGGCCTGGGTGGCTTGTTCGGTCGCAAAAAGAAGAACGAGCAGGACAGTATGAGCGACTGGTTGGGCGTCGAGGACGATTACGATGCCAAGAAGTCCGGCCGCGGCATTGGCTCGTGGGATAACTTCGAGGATGACGACGACGGTTGGAAGGGCGGTGCCACCTCCTCCGATGGTGCTTCTGCCGAGGATATGCTCTCGGCCGTTGCCTCCATGGGTGACGATGAGCTGCTTGGCCACGATATCTGGTTTGTCGCAACGGGCGCGTCCGATTGCGACGGCGCCGGCATGAGGGCGTTTTTGGCCTCGCATCGTGACAAGCTCCGCGGTGTGTTCTTCATCAACCTCGAGTCTATTGGTGCCGGCAGGCTTTCGGTAGTAACGGTCGAGGGCGAGCAGCAGCTGTTTAAGGGCGATCGCCGCATCATGAACCTTGTCAGCAAGGTGTGTAAGTCGTTCCACGTCGATTGCGGCGCGTTCGAGATGCCCTATGCAAAAACCGATGCATCCGCAGCGCTCGAGGCGAGCCGTCGCGCCCTTACGATCGCCGGTGTGGACGGCCCGCGCCTTGCCTGCGCTCGCACCGAGGATGACCTGCCGTACAACGTCAATCCGACCAATATCGCTACGGTGTCCGAGGTCGTGACCGAGGTCATTCGTCGTTCGTAGACAGACCCGCTAAGGAGTCAGCGTGTTTTCGTACATCAAGCGCCATTGGCCCATCTATTTGATCTTGACCCTGATCGCTATCGCATTGGGTTTTGGGGCCGCGTATGTCGTTGGCGTTAAGGGCTCGACGCCCGAGACGACAATGAACGAAGAGGTGGAGCAAGAGCAAAGTTTGGGTGCCGACGGTATTTCCGAGTCCGATCAGGCAGCCATCGATGGCGGTTCGTCATCTGCTGAATAGCCGATTCATCGTTTATGCCCAAGGCGGGCGAGCCGGGAGACTGGCTCGCCCGCTTTTTTATCGTGCTAGCGCTTCTTTGTGGCTGACTTAAGGCGAGCGAACCATAGGGCCGCAGTGCCCGAGGTCAGGAGTGCGGTGATGCATGCGGCGACGGTAACAGACCCCGTTGCCGGCAGGTTCTGAGGCAGGGCGCATCGTTGGATGACGCGGTCCTCATCATGCGCCTCGAGTTTATCGCCACCGCCGTTGCGACAAAGATCGACGCGCGCGCTGTTGGCAAGTGCGGTTTGGGGCGTATAGGACGACGTTGCCTGCATACGCACGACTGCGCCTCGGGCATCCGAGTTAAGGGCCGCCTTGGCATCGTCAAGATCGTCGTGTTCGTCTTTAAGGTCATCCCGGGTCCAAGAGCCCGCCTCGCTTCTGGTTGTAAAGTCGGCGGCTACCGCACCATATTCAAAACGGATGCCCGTGATGACGGCGTCGTCTGTAAGATCAATCTCTTTCGTATCGAGCGTGACGGACTTGTCCGTCGGGACATCTGTTTTCCATAGGTGCCACCCGTCGTAATCGACGAGACGCGCATCGCCGCCCAGCAGCTTTGTGACCTCTTCCGTTTCGAGCCAAGGATTTCGATGCCCGTCGTCAAGCGTTGCATTGACCTGCTTGACCGTATCGCTTGTTCCTGCTGGAGACGTTCGATACCACACGTTGCACAGCCCGTTTAGATCACCGACCGCAATAGGGGTTTCAACGGCAACAAGTTTCGCTGCGCCATCTTTGGCACACTCGAGGTCGTCGGTGATGGTCAGCTCGTCGACCCAGGTGCTCGACTCATTTTTGGCGTCGATGGTATAGGAGAAGGCGCCTTGCGTATTGGCCCGTGCTTTGGCTCGGTTTTTTCCGTCGCCGTTGGCAACGAGTTTGCTTACGACTGGCTGTGCAATCTCTTGGCGCTTATCGATGCTCCCCCTGATTTCGATGGGGGTATCCTTCATGGCCATGGTTTGAACTTCTCCCGTGGCCTTTACTTCAAACGTTATCTCTTCGGCAAGGTCGTAGGTTCGCGGAGCCATCGTTTCGCGCAGGGTGTAGGTGCCGGGTGAAAGGTGCTCAATGCGGTGTGGTTTGCCGGATGAAGTCCAAGAATCAATTTCGTTGCCATTGGAGTCGCAGAGGACAAGCTCAGCGCCTGTCACTTCCTGACCTCCGCACGCGTCGACTTTGGAGATATCGATCTTGGTGTAGTCGTTGGAAACGTCAAGGTGCACTTCGATCACGGACGTTTGTTGGTCAGCGTACGACAACTTCACAGTATGTGGGGTCGGGTTGAGCAGATAACCTTCGGGAGCTTGTGTCTCGACGACCTCGTAGGTGGCGGTGCCGCATCCCAGCGAAAGATGATCGACTCGCGCATGCCCCCGTTCGTCGGTTGTAGCGGTGGCGACGGTTTCGCCATCCAGGGCGACGATACTGCCGTCGGCCCGCACGATGTCGCCGACAGCGCGGATGTCAAACGTGGCTCCAGCGAGGGTGCGTCCATCTACAGCATCCGTCTTAATGATTTCGATGCTTCCGGTTGCGGCGTCGTCATAGAACGAGGCGACGGCGACTGGTGTCAGATTTCTGTCGGCGGGAATCGTTATCTCCAGGTCTTCTCCGCGCAGATACGGTTCCTTAGCCGATGCCTCGCGTACGTAGTATCTTCCGGGATAAAGTGATTCGGGAAGCGTGACGGCGCCGGTTGTATCGGTTGTGAAGGTATTCATTACATTGTGGGCCGGATACCAACATGTTTGCGAGACGGGCTCGTGGTGGCTATCGAGCAGCTGGAACGTAAAGCCGGCAAGTGGTACGGTGCCGCCGGTCTGAGCATCGCGCTTTACGATTTGAAGGTGTGTCGATAAGGCATGGTTGTCAATGATGTACTGAAGCTCGGCTCCGTCTGCGGTCTGCTCTGCTGTGATGGTCCATTCCCCTGCTTGCTTAAATCCTTCAGGGACCGTTTCTGCAACCTCGCGAACGGTGTAGCCCGCGCGGTCGTAGGGAATGGCACCGTGAGCGCCGGCGGGACGTTTGCCTGCGCCAAACCATGCTTCGGGCTGGTCTTTGGTGGAGGCAAAGCCGTAAACGTTTGTGGTCAACGTGCCGACGACTTGTTGAGAGCTATTGCTGACAACTTCAAAGACGACGCCTCCCGCCGGCTGCTCAAGGCCGGACTCATCGTTATCGCCATGGTCCTTAAACTTCGAGATTTCAAGGTCAAAGGCGATTGGGATGTTGGGAATACGGCTTTCGAGCTCAACGATGCCCGTATCTCCGAGTTGCTCGGCACCGACGGTGTAGCTCCAACAGTCGTTTGAAATCAGGTAGCCCTCGGGCGCTTTCGATTCGTAGATGGTAAAGGTACCCAGAGGAACGTCATTGAGGATCGCCCGTCCGTTTTCGTCGGTCGTAAGGGTGCGAGTCCAGCCGGGGGTTGATTGCGAGACGCAGGTGAATCCAGCGCCCGCAAGCGACGCCCCAACTTGGGCACCGGCATCCGTGGCGGCATCGATTTTTGCAATACGCAAGGTGATGGTGCCGGGCTGTTCGTTGACAGTGACATGCTCGCCGCTGTTTTGTGTGGTGAAGGCTATTCGGTCGCTTCGAGGGATATAGCCTGCCGGGGCTTTGGTTTCGACCAGGTAATATGCCGTATTGGGCAAAAGCGTTGCTTGTGCACGCCCGTTTTCGTCCATCTGGATAGTGCCGACACGTGTATCGCCCACACTTTCAAAGATATCGAAGGTTGCGCCACCGAGTCTGTAGGTGTCGTTGCCGGCGGTGATGTCAGCCTGGGACGATTGTTTTTGAAAAGATACGGAGACGGCGGGCAGAACATAGAGCATGTCCTGGTGTCGACCCTCACCCGAGACCGGGCCGTGATAACGCCTGGCTCGATGTGGGGCTGCCTTAATGGATCCGGACTTAGCGCTGTCGTAGAGCCAACGTGCAGCCGCTACGGCCTCGGCGTTTTCGTAAAACCTACCACTCCTGGCAACTCCCTTGCTATTTGTATACGAATAGGTGCCGTCGGGGTGCGTGGTTCCCTTGAGCATCCACACGGCAATCTGGGTGGCGGCACGGGCGAGATCGGGCGACAGGTTGTGGCCGCCAAAGGATGTATTGGAGGGGTATCCGTGACAGACGATGGCGGCAAATTCGTCATCGAGCCATGTCCAGCCCTGGTTATATGTACGCCATGGCCCTCCCGGCTTGCTGGGGCCGGGGCAGTCTTGATTCATGCAGTACGAAATTGAAGTGTCCTGTGCCTCGTATTTACCGACACCGAAGGGACCGCAGCCGTCGCTTATGGTGCGGAAATTAAGAGTGTCACTCCCATCGACGGCGAGTGCGGCCCCTGGTGCCAGGCAGCCGATCAGAAAAAAGAGGAGCAGGAGCAGCGGACCTGTTGCGATTGCGCTGTGGACAGAGTGCGTGGGTGCGTTGGACATGGCTGCTCCTTATCCCTCGTGCGCCGCACGGGGAGGCCGCGGCGCTTGGGATGAGGCTACCGCCATGGTTCATGCGGGTAAGTACCAGAAGCTGACCAAAAGCTTGCCCGATTTGTGACAAATCGAGCTCAAATACAACAATCAGATAAAAGCGCAGGTAAAAGAAAGTAAGGAAAGAAAGACAAAGGTCCTCATCTCCACAATTGGTGCGGTTTTCAAACGATTCTCCACAGCTAAAACAAGCATCGACACCCTTGTATCGAACAAGACAACCGCGTTATACTAGCCAACACACAAGCGGGCATCGCCAAGTGGTAAGGCATCAGCTTCCCAAGCTGACACTCGCGGGTTCGAGTCCCGTTGCCCGCTCCAGTAAAAAGCACAAGCACGGCGCTATCACGGTGCCGTGCTTTTTTCAATAAAGTGCCGGGACTCGAACCCGCCAGGGTGCGAGCGTTAAATAAACGCGAAGCGTTTATAGCGAGCAGGCAAGGTCGCCGATAGGCGACCGCAGCCGGTGCGGATTTGCGAAGCAAATATGCGGATGTCCCGTTGCCCGCTCCACCGAGCACGGGAGACAGTCGGGAGCGTCGGATTCGGCCCGCTTTGCCCGCGCATGGGCGTAGGTCCGGGTGTGTCGCCGCAGCCGGTGCGGATTTGCGAAGCAAATACGCGGACGTCCCCATGGCCGCTCTTGCGGCAAAATGTTAGGTTAATGCCCGTTATCGCTACTCGCACCCGCGCACGGTACAATGGTTGGGTTACGACCAACGTGCCAATAACCAAAAAGGAGCCGCTATGATCGATCGCTATACCCGCCCGGAGATGGGACATATCTTCTCCCTCGAGAACAAGTACGCCATTTGGCAGGAGATTGAGGTCCTGGCCTGCGAGGCTCAGGCGGAGCTCGGCAAGATCGGTATTTCCAAAGAAGAGGCCCAGTGGATTCGCGACCACGCCAACTTTGAGAAGGCGAAGGTTGACGAGATCGAGGAGGTCACGCGCCACGATGTCATCGCCTTCCTGACCAACATGAAGGAATATATCGACGCCGATGTTCCCGAGGGCGAGCCCAAGCCTAGCCGCTGGGTTCACTACGGTATGACCAGCTCCGACCTGGGTGATACGGCTCTGTGCTATCAGCTTACTCAGGCGTGTGACCTGATTATCGAGGACGTTAAGAAGCTCGGCGTGATCTGCAAGCGTCGCGCCTTCGAGGAGCGCAATACGCTCTGCGCCGGCCGCACCCATGGCATCCATGCCGAGCCGATGACCTTCGGTATGAAGTTTGGCTCCTGGGCATGGGAGCTCAAGCGCGATCTCGATCGTCTTGAGGATGCTCGCAGGAACGTTGCCTTCGGTGCCATCTCCGGTGCCGTCGGTACCTACAGCTCCATCGAGCCGTTCGTCGAGGAGTACGTCTGCGAGCACCTGGGCCTGGTCCACGATCCGCTGTCCACGCAGGTCATCAGCCGCGATCACCACGCCTACCTTGCCGGCGTGCTTGCCACTACAGCGGCCACCTGCGAGCGCATCGCGACCGAGGTCCGCAACCTGCAGAAGACCGATACACTCGAGGCCGAGGAGCCCTTCCGCAAGGGCCAAAAGGGCAGCTCCGCCATGCCGCACAAGCGCAACCCCATCACCATGGAGAAGGTCTGCGGCCTGTCGCGCGTCGTGAAGTCCAACGCCCAGGTCGCCTTTGACAACGTTGCCCTGTGGCACGAGCGCGACATTTCGCACTCTTCCGCCGAGCGTGTCGCCCAGGCCGATAGCTTCATCGCGCTTGACCATATGTTCCAGTGCCTCATTCGCGTTATCGACGGCCTGCAACTGTATCCGGCCCGCATGATGGCCAATCTCAACAAGACCCGCGGCCTCATCTTCTCCTCCAAGGTCCTGCTGGCCCTCGTCGATACGGGCATCACCCGCGAGGACGCCTACGCTATCGTGCAGGAAAACGCCATGGCCACCTGGCACGAGGTGCAGGATTGTGTCTCTGGCCCCACCTTTAAGGAGCGCCTCGAGGCCGATCCGCGCTGCACCGTCAGCCAGGAGAAGCTCGACGAGATCTTCGATCCGTGGGACTTCCTCACCCGCATCGATACGGTCTTCGATCGCCTGGAGCAGCTGAGCTTCGAGTAGGATTGACCGAATTCGACCGCCTGCGGATGCATTTCAACCATTGGCGCCTTGCCCGTCTTGGGCGAGGCGCTTTTTTCGCTGCTGCATCGGCTCCCGGTAATAAAATGAACCCTACTGCTGTTTCGATGAAAGGAGGCGCGTGCCCAGACGTATCAAGCGAGCCACCATTGTCTCGTCCGCGCTCATACTCCTTGTTGTCTGTGCGGTCGTCCTGGCGTATACCGCTCGAAACAGCTCTTCCTCTTCGAATGAGACTGACAAAAATCTCCCGGTACTCAAAATCGGCGTTACGGATAACGATCCCTATGTGTATGTCGATACCACAGGCGACTACGCCGGTATCGATATCGATATCGCCCGCGAGGCCTGCAAGCGTGCTGGAATCAAACCGCAATTTGTTGACATATCTTGGAATGATCGCGATCGCCTGCTCAAAAACGGCGATATCGATTGTCTGTGGTGCGACTATTCGCCCAATTATCGCGAAGACGATTATTACTGGACTGAGCCGTATCTGACCGTGACAGTCTCGGTTGCCGCCAAGAAAACGAGTGGTATCAAGGGTATGGCGTCTCTCGATGGAAGCAAGACCATTGCGGTGATTGCGGGTTCGGTGAGTGAACGCCGATTGCTTGCCGGGGACCTAGGGATCTCGCCGGATGTGCAAATCAAATCGTATGGTTCTGCCGAACTCTGCAAAGCTGCCCTGGTCAAAGGTTATGTTGACTGTTGGATGGCGGACGTTCAATCGCTCGACCGGCTCGTCGCGCAGTATCCCGGTGTTTATCGCGTGTTTGCCGACAACGTTATGACAGTTGACCTGGGCGTTGCGTTTGAGAACAGCTATGAGGGGGAGTACGTCAAAAACCTCAATACCGTGCTGTTCGACATGGACCGAGATGGCACGATTGAGCGCATTGTGGACAGTTACAAGGCAGGGGCGACGACAGACAGGCAAGGAGCGGAATCATGACAAATGATGAGCGCCGCTTGCATCGAAAGCATTTAGTTACCGCGGCTGTCGCCGTTGTGACCAGCATTGTCTTGTTGGGCCTGCTGTATACGGTCGGCACGCATCGCTGCCTCGATAAGACGCTTGGGTTTGGCCGGGAAGCCATGGTGTTTTTACAGGCCGCCTGCGAAAAATATGACCGATATGAGCAGGGAAGAAAAACCGAGGCGACGCACAATTTGGATGCCGCGGTCGAGTCATTCGTGACGTTCTTGCCGTCTGACCGCGTCGAAATTAACGATGCGCTGGTCGAGGAGTATGTCCACAACGAGCACCTTTCGGGAATGCTGGTCATGGACGCCGACGGCCATATGGTCGCTCATTACGATGTCGACGGTCGCGATCCGCTGATGCTGTGGCGAGAGGAACTGGCCTGTTCGTCGGTCGCATCGATGTATCGAGGCTCCAAGGTGTCCTACTCCACCGTCGTTGAGCGTCGCGATGTCGACTTTGCCGTGAGTGCCGTTCCGTACGGTGATGGCGTAGCGCTGGGGTACCGATCGCTTGCGCCCGAGCCCGCCGATGATTATTCGTACACGATCGCCGACGTGCTCGTGAACAACACATTCCATCAGAGCCCAACGGTGCTCGTGATGCGCGATGCACAAATCGTTTCTTCAAACGATTCGACCGTCGATATAACCCTTGCTCGACTTCTCGTCGATAGTGGAATTGACTGGAAAGACGAAGGACTAACACGTGTCGAATATCGGGGGGCTACCTGGTATGCCGTGCGTGCGGCGTATAAGGACTACCGCCTGTTTGCGCTGTATCCCAAATCTGAGGTCATGTCTGGCAGGATCACATTTGTCGCTGCTGGCGTCTTGGTGAGCCTTGCGTTTTGGGTCGTGGTGCTGTTGGCTCGAAATATCGTTGACCACCGCAATTTGGTCGAAAAGGATAAACAGCTCGGCATTATCAATGCCATAAGCGCCATCTACGATTCGACCTTCCTTTTGCATCTCGACACCCTCGAGATCGAGGGGATCAATATGTCGCCGGCGATAGCGAAGATATTTGCCGAGCACAGCGAGGCATATGACTTTATGGACACGGTCTGCCGGGATATCGTGAGCCCCGAAAGCCGCGAAGCGGTCGTGGGGCTCGTAGATATAAGCACTCTTCGTGAACGTATGGAGGGCGTACCGTACTTGGCTGCCGAGGTGCGAGATTGTCGAGGCGCTTGGTACTCGCTACAGGTTGTCCCCCAGCATCGCGATGAGCAAGGCCGGCTGGAGTCGGTCGTCGTGGCGACGCACAACATATCGATGGTCAAGCATGCCGAGGAGCTGTCATACCAAGATAAACTGACGGGGCTTCGCAACCGCAACTATCTTGAATCGCGCGGAGATAGCCTGGTAAACGAGGACTTGCCCGTGAGCGTGATTATGTTGGACTGCAATTATCTCAAGCGGACCAACGACATCTATGGTCACGAGATGGGGGATGAACTGCTGCGACGGACGGCGTCCGTGCTGCGGCGGGTGGCTGGTGCGGATTATCTGCCGATGCGCCTTGGCGGCGACGAGTTTTTGCTGGTTTGCCCCCATACTGACAACGAGTCTGCGCTCGGGCTGGAACAGGATCTTCGTCTCGGTCTTGCCGCGGTAAGCGATGAGGCCCTGACGGTCAGCGCATCGATTGGCGTGGCGACCGTCGAGACGGCTGGAAATACGTTGGCCGATGTATATCGTGTCGCCGACCACAATATGTATCGGGAGAAGCGCACGGTCCACGCACAGGGTGCGGACTGCTAATCTTGCCCCCGCGAGTCCATGCATCGTAGGATGTTGAATCGGTGCTTGCGATAATAAGTCGGCCCAGGCGGGGATAATAGACGTCTGAAATTTCTTTCTGAGAGGGGATCTCAATGATTAGTTTTGACTACAAGCCGCAGGGTGTATGCTCTCGCAATATTCACCTCAATCTCTCTGACGATGGCAGCAAGGTGCTGGGCGTTGAGTTTACCGGCGGCTGTGACGGCAATCTCAAGGCAATCTCCAAGTTAGTCGAAGGTGCTCCTGCCGATCGCGTAATCGAGGTTCTCGCCGGTAATACCTGCGGTATGAAAA
>USHZ01000047.1 GCA_900554595.1 uncultured Collinsella sp.
ACGTTTTTTAATGGGCGGCACGTTTTGTTTGGGGTCCCTGTCTTCACAATTTCCGTCAAGCTTTTGGTTAGATTTTGGTCAGTTGGCGTAAGGGCGGAGGGCCAAAAGATTGCTGGCGAAAAAAGCTCAAAGAAAGTGCTGGTAGGGGAGTTGTTGAGGTTTTCGACAGCTTTTGTCAGCAAGAATCTTCATAGCTATCGCCGCGGATTTCGTTGCCGTGGCCGCGATGGTGCGGGATGCTGGGCGTAAGCGCCGAATGCTCCGATTTTGGAGGCCAGCATGGACCTGTTTCTTGAGACTCCGCAGCAACAAGCTGAGCGCATGTTGCGTCAGCAGCAACGACTCATGGAGATGCAAATGCAAGGGGTATCTGCCCAGCCCTTTGCGCAAAATGCCGCGCCCGCTGCTGTACCTGCAGCTGTGTCCGGGTGTGAATCGGCGCCAGAGAACTATTCCGTACAACAAGATTCGTATGCGCAGGAGCTTGCGTTCGACAAACGCCGCGCGCGTCACCGTCGCGTGGGCCAGCGCCTGCGCACGTTAGCGATGATCGCGCTCATTCCGTTAGGACTTGCGGCGATTTTCTTGGTCTCGTATGCGCTCACCTGCATCCTCAACGGTGCTTCGCCCAGCGAAGTGCTCCAACATCTGCCAGCCCTCGGCCAGCGCCTAGGTGATGTCATAACAACCATCCGCGCCAGCTGGGAGAGTTAGCATTCGCCACCATTGGGCTTCTTGGATGCTAGGATTATCGCCTCGAGTGGAATCCTTGCATCTTGCGGGTCAAATCGTGTGACTGAATAGTATTATTGAAGATGAATAATAATAGGAGATACAGGCAATACAAAAAGGAGGTGCTCGGTTGAATCTGACTTTTGAGGGATTTTTGAAAGGCTATTGCCGAGAGCTGTCCGGACAGCAGTCGCTGAGTTTTAGGAAGCTTGTAAAGCAGGCAACAACGGTTGAGCCACGTGTGGCGGAGCCTCTGTTTTTGTTCGCTTTGGCGCAGGGTAAGGCCGAATACGTTCTGGGTTTATCTGAGGGCTCGTGGATGGAAGAGGATTACCGAGGCGTTTTGTCCTTGTACGATCAAGCGGGTAGCATGGCGTCTCTATGCGCCAAAAGTGAGCTCCCTAACCGTTATGCCAACGTCTGGCGCGCGTATAGAGCGGTGAAGGAAAAGCCAGTGGCGGACAGGAGGATCAACGCCCTGATGCGAAAAAGAACATTGGGAGCGCTAGGGAAGTCGGGCGTAACGCGCTACGGTCTCTGCCGCGATTTGAATCTGAATAAGGGAAACGTGTACGCATACTTAGCCGGCGATGACTCAAAGGTGAGCAGGGAGACGGCGCGCCGCATTATGGAATATGCGGAAGAGAGAAGCACCCAAGAAGGGGCCGGGCGTCCAGTGCGTGTGGCGGGGTAAGATTGATCGCGGTTTTGATTGATAATCGATTGGGTTTGTTGGGCGGAGTCTATGTCTGCTATTGATATTGCGCTTGTTGTGATTGCCTTGGTGGCAGTGGGAGTTGCTGTGGTTTGCGCCCTGCAGCTTAAAGGCCTTCGTGCCGAGTTACGAAAGCGCGGCGATAGCGGGGCGGAGATGCTGGCTGCGCTCGAGCAGGCCAACAGTACGCTCGATGTCCTCAACGTCGCGCTGGCAGAAACCCGACGCACGGCAAACGCCATCGCGCAGCAGCAGACGACCGACGCCGCCGTAGAGCAGCAACGCTACCTGACCATCGCGCGCGAATTCTCGCAGGCCGGCGACCGTATGGATGACCTGCGCCGCGAGACGACCCAACAGCTCGGCGCCAACCGCGAGGGAATCGAGCAGCGCCTGGACAAGGTGCGTGAGACGGTCGATGCCCAGCTGGGCGCCATCCGCAAGGACAACAATGTGCAGCTCGATCAGATGCGCGCGACAGTGGACGAGAAACTTTCCCGTACGCTCAATGATCGTCTGTCCGCATCGTTTAAGCAGGTGAGCGACCAGCTCGAGGCCGTGTACAAGGGCTTGGGCGATATGCAATCCATCGCCACCGGCGTGGGCGATCTTAAGCGCGTGCTGGGCAACGTCAAAGCGCGCGGCATTTTGGGTGAGGTGCAGCTGGGTGCGATCCTTGCGGACATCCTTACGCCCGACCAGTATCTGGAAAACGTTGCCACCAAGCCTGGCGCCTCGGAACGTGTTGAGTTTGCCGTCAAGCTGCCGGTAGACGAGGGCGATCCCGTGCTGCTGCCGATCGACTCCAAATTCCCGGGCGATGCGTACGAGCATCTGCTCGACGCCCAGGAGTCGGGTGACGCTGAGGCCGTCGCCGCTGCGCGCAAGACGCTCGATATGATGGTCAAACGCGAGGCCAAGGACATCTGCGAAAAGTACCTGAGCGTGCCCGTGACCACCAACTTCGGCATTCTGTTTGTGCCGTTTGAGGGGCTGTACGCCGAGGTCGTCAGCCGCCCCGGGCTTATCGAGACCCTGGGCCGCGACTATCACGTCAACGTTGCCGGCCCCAGCACCATGGCCGCCATCCTCAACAGCCTGCAGATGAGCTACCAGACGTTTAAGCTGCAAAAGCGCACCGACGACGTGCTGCGCGTGCTCTCCGCCGTCAAGGCCGAGCTGCCGCGCTATCAGGCGGCGCTGCGCCGTGCCCAGCAGCAGATCGAGACCGCGGGCAAAACGGTCGAGGGCATCATCACCACGCGCACTAACGTTATGGAACGCAAGCTCAAGGACATCGACGCGCTGGAGGATACCGAACAGGCCGACGCGATCTTGGGGCTCACGTCCGCAGGCCTGCCCGCAGACCAAGAGGACGAGGACTAGCCGAAATGGACGGCGGGGCACCAGCGCGGACGCGGGCGCCCCGCCGCTTTTCGCGTCGCGCTTGACTGAAGCGCGCTTCAATGTGCAACAATGGCCTCTCGCCCTATCAGACGCGAAAGGAAGCCCATGTCTCAGAGAAGCACCAGTCCGCTCAAGCGCTCTACCGTGCGCCGCACGCTGCGGCGTTTTTGGGACGTCACGCGCACGCAGCCGCTGATTGTCTTTCTCTCGGTGTTCTCGTCGGCGGGCTATATCTTTTTGCTTACGTTTGCCAACACCTACGTGATGGCGCTTATCGTCGACCGCGTCCAGGTCGGCTCCGTGGCAGGCGACCAGGTGTTTGAGGTCTTTGGTCCTTACATTCTGGCGCTTGTGCTCGTTAATCTGGTAGGCCAGATCCTCTCCAAACTGCAGGACTACACCGTCTACAAGCTCGAGATCGCGGGTAACTACCACCTGGCGCGCCTGTGCTTTGACACGCTCTCCAACCAGTCCATGACGTTCCACACCAGCCGATTTGGCGGATCGCTCGTGAGCCAGACGAGCCGTTTCATGAGCGGCTACACGGGTCTGGTGGACGTGACGGTGTATTCGCTTATCCCCACTATCACCTCGGTTGTCTGCACGGTGGCGGCGCTCGCTCCGGTGGTGCCGACGTTTACCGTGATCCTGGTGGGCATCATGGTCGTCTACATTGCGTTTGTCTGGCTTATGTACAAACGCATCATGCCGCTTTCGGCCGCGACGTCCGCCGCACAGAACAAGCTGTCGGGCGTGCTTTCCGACGCGGTCACGAACATTCTGGCCGTCAAGACCTGTGGGCGCGAGGACTTTGAGCGCGATCTGTTCGATACCGCCGACCGCGCCGCGCGCGATGCCGAAACGGTTTCGATGCACGCCATGATGCAGCGCAACTTTACGACCTCGGGCCTTATCGTCATTACCATGGCCGTGGTGAGCGTGTTTGTGGCGGGCGGCAACGCGTGGTTTGGCATTTCGGCCGGCGCGCTCGTCATGATCTTTACCTATACGTACAACCTCACTATGCGTCTGAACTACGTGAGCTCCATGATGCAGCGCATCAACCGCGCGCTGGGCGATGCGGCCGAGATGACGCGCGTGCTGGACGAGCCGCGTCTGGTGGCAGACGACGAGAATGCCCCCGAGCTCAAGGTGCGCGAGGGCGCGATTGATTTTGAGCACCTGAGCTTTGCATACCGTGACGCCGCGGCGGGCGAGAGCGTGTTTCACGACCTGACGCTCCATGTGGCGGCGGGCCAGCGCGTGGGCCTGGTGGGTAAATCGGGCTCGGGCAAGACGACGCTCACCAAGCTGTTGCTGCGCCTGGACGACGTGCAGGGCGGCCGCGTGCTCGTGGACGGCCAGGACGTCTCGCGCTGCACGCAGCAGAGCCTACGCCGCCAGGTTGCCTACGTGCCGCAGGAGGCGCTGCTGTTCCACCGCTCCATTCGCGAGAATATCGCCTACGGCCGCCCCGACGCCACCGACGAGCAGATTCGCGAGGCTGCGCGCCTGGCCAACGCGACTGAGTTTATCGACCGCTTGCCCCATGGCTTTGACACCATGGTGGGCGAGCGCGGCGTTAAGCTTTCGGGTGGTCAGCGCCAGCGCGTGGCCATCGCCCGTGCTATCCTCACCGACGCGCCGATTCTGGTGCTCGACGAGGCGACCTCTGCCCTGGACAGTGAGTCCGAGGCGCTGGTGCAGGAGGCGCTCGAGAACCTGATGCGCGGGCGCACCTCCATAGTGGTGGCGCATCGCCTGTCCACCGTGGCGGCGCTCGACCGCATCGTGGTGCTGGCGGATGGCGAGATTGTCGAGGACGGCACGCATGCGCAGCTTGTCGAGGCGGGCGGCGAATACGCAAGCCTGTGGAGCCGCCAGACCGGCGCATTTTTGGAGGCTTAAGGCTCCCGTACGTGGGACAATCGTTTCCGTGAAGTTATGTTTCTGCCGAGCCGAGGAGTCGTTATGCCACGCGAGACCAATGCCGCCAAACGCGAGCGCGCCATCGAGGTGTGCGAGCGCCTTAACCGTCGCTATGGCCCGGTCGAGTGCTTCTTGGACCACGAGAATCCTTTTAGGCTGCTCATCGCGGTGCTGCTCTCGGCTCAGACGACCGACGCGCAGGTCAACAAGGTGACGCCGCAGCTGTTTGCCCAGTGGCCCACGCCCGAGGCCATGGCCGGGGCGAGCGTGGCTGACGTGGCAGACACCATCAAGTCACTCGGCTTCTACAAGAGCAAAGCCAAGCATGCCGTCGAGGCCGCGCAGATGATCGTCGCCGACTATGGCGGCGAGGTGCCGGCCGACATGAAGGAACTCGTGAAGCTGCCGGGCGTGGGACGCAAGACGGCGAACATCGTGCTCAACGTGGGGTATGGCATCGTAGAGGGCATTGCGGTGGACACGCACGTCAACCGCATCGCGCACCGCCTGATGCTGAGTCCCAAGACGCACGCCAAAGAGCCGCTCAAGACCGAGCAAGATCTGCTCAAGATCTTGCCGCACGAGTATTGGGAGTCGGTCAATCACCAGTGGATCACCTTTGGCCGCGAGATCTGCGACGCCCGCAAACCGAGGTGCGACGAGTGCCCGCTGGCAGACCTTTGCCCCAGCGTACGGATGGTGCAATAGCTTTTTGCAAACTTTTTTGCAAAAAAGTCCCAAACCTTAGATATAGCTTGGTTGCGCAACCTTTTGAGTTTTTTTTCGGTTTGAATTGATGATGCAATTCAAATGTCTTCTTCTGCGAAGTGGTCACGAAGAAGCAAGTCGGGAAAGGACGACCACATGAATAGGAAGCTTAACGCTGCTATCACAGCCGGTCTGAGCTTGAGTATGGTGCTCAGCTCCACGCCGGTTGCTGCTATCGCAGCGGAGACTACCCAGGGCACAAGCGGGGAGGCGACTGCTGCCACCACTGGCGAAAAGCACGTTAGTTTCTTTGCTAATGGGGGCGCTTTTGCTGACGGAAGCAACCTCCAGACTGAAGAGCTGAATGAAAACGGCAAGATTACTCAGCCCAATTCTCCAGTGCGCGATGGATACGTCTTTGACGGCTGGTATTATGACAGCACGTTTACCCAGGCTGTAGATTTTTCACAGCCCCTTCAGGGCGGTGCAGCTAACTTTATGCTGTTCGCTAAGTGGACTGAGGCTCCCTCGAAGGTGCTCGATGTGACCTACTCCGCCAATGGCGGTCAGTTCGCCGACGGCAACAACGTCATGCTGGGTCAGACTGACAGCAATGGCATTGCTCGTCAGCCGCTTGCTCCTACGCGCGACGGCTATGTGTTTGCCGGTTGGTATTATCACAGCGACGGTACCGACCAGGTTGACTTCAACCAGCCGATCGTCGGTGGCAGCAAGCATGTGACCCTTTTCGCCGCTTGGACGCCTGCGAAGCAGGACAAGACTGTCGAGATTCTTTACGTTGCCAACGGTGGCACGTTCTTCGACGGCAACGATACCATGCAGGGCGTAACCGATACCGACGGTTTCGCACGCCTGCCGCTTCAGCCGACCCGCGAGGGCTATGACTTCCTTGGTTGGTCGTACGATCGCGACGGAAATGACCCCGTAGACTTCACGAAGGCCATCGTTGCGGGCAGCGGTCACGCGACTATTTATGCTCAGTGGAAGCAGAACAACGAGAAGACGGTTCTCTATGTTGCCAATGGTGGCGCCTTCGCCGATGGCAATGTGGCCATGGAGGGTGTCACTGACAGCAACGGCGTCGCCCGCCAGCCCCTGGCCCCGACCCGCGAGGGCTACACCTTCGCCGGCTGGACCTACGACCGCGACGGTAACGACCCGGTCGACTTCAGCAAGCCCGTCCAGGGCGGCGGCGACCACGTGACGTTCTACGCCCAGTGGACCAAGAACGAGACGCCTGCTGTCCAGACCCACAAGGTCAATTTCTATGTTGATGGTTCCACTACTACGGTTGAGGTCGAGGACGGCAAGACTGTTGCTCAGCCCAGCGATCCTTCCGTCGACGGCTTCAACTTTGTCGGCTGGTCTTCTTCCAAGGAGTCCTTCAAGAAGTTTGACTTCTCTACTCCTATCACCGAGGACACCACTGTCTATGCTTTCTTTACCGCTAAGACCCCCAAGTCCGAGACTGTGAAGAAAGATGAGGGCAAGAAGCAGGTTGCTGCTGACAAGAAGGACGAGGCTAAGGCCGAGAAGAAGGACGACGCCGCCCTTGCTTCTACCGGCGATCCGACCTTCGTCGTGACCTCTGCTGCCGCGCTTACCGGCGCTGTGGCTGTCGCTGTTGGCATGTACATGACCAAGCGTCGCGAGCACTAATTGCTTCTAGTGTTTACCTCCGGGCTTAATTAGCCCAAACCTGATAGCCGCGTGGGGACCCGACCCCCACGCGGCTTTTATGTTTTAGTTATCTTGCTGAGTTTTTCGGCTTCTGCATCCGTTTTTAGATGTCTACGCCATATAAAGGGGCGCCGCTGCGATGTGTGCAGCGGCGCCCCTTTGCGTTGATTCATATTGTATGTGCTCGGCCCTAGGCCAGCGCGCGTACGTTCGAGGAGATCTTCAGCACCAAAAAGTCGGTCGAGGAGCCCAGCTTGAGCAGGTCGCCGTCGTGGATGGGAATCTGCTTGTTCTCGTCACCGGCGGTGCGCAGCGAGCGTGGCTTTTCGATAACGGTGGTTGCGCCACTGCGTGTCACCAACACCGTTCCATTAGTGGAATGAAGGCCGCTTGCGAGCCATGTGTCGTTGGAAAACGCTACACGCAGGTGCCGGCGGGATACATCGGGTCCTACATTGGTGATGGCGTTTCGGTCGTGTGCGAATGAGCCTAGAACCGTACCCTCGGGATCGAGGCTCAAGGGATAGATCGGCGGCAAGGCCGAGCCGTCTTTCGCAAGCCTGAGCAGCCCCAGTTTTGCAGGAGGCTCGTTGACCTTGCAGTTAGTGTCTTGAGCCTGGACGACTTCGGCGGTCTCGAGCGTGCCAAATGTCTGGGCTAGCTGCGTTATAGCAAAGTCTTTGACCTCGGAGGCGGCGGCATTTGGATCGGCCAGGCATCCGCAGACCGTTAGCGCAAGGAGCTCTAAAAGGAGCCGGTCGCTTTGCTTGAGGCCAGGCGTGACGGCGATACGATCAAAGATATTGCGCAGGATGGAACCATCGAACCCCCAGTGTTCGAGCGACGTTGCCATGCGCTCGAGGGCATGCACCGTAATGGCTTGCTGGCAAGCGTTGACGGCCGCTGGACTGCTGCCGCTGACGATTTTTACAGCTGCAGCCAAGTTCTGGACGCTCTGCGAAAAATCGGTAAACATCTTAGGGTCAATCTTGTCGGTACCCGGAACGACGTGCACCACGCGTCGCGACAGAAACGTCTTTTCGGTAATGCGAAACCTTGGAGCCGGTTTGGAGCCCATCGGCTTGTCCGAAATCAAGATGCGCGCCGCTTCGCGATTATTGATCTGCAGGTCGCACTTAAGGAAATCAAAGAGCACTTCGGAAGGTGTTTCCGCGCGCATGATGCAAGGCTCCTTTCTGGTGTCCGGGGAAGGTGTTAGATGCAAAAGCCGGGTAGGACATAGGTATTTTTGTCCGGTTTGTTTCCGGGCGTTGCCCAGCTAAACACGTCGCCGTCTTTTCCAACGCGGTTAAAGTACGTCGAGTTGGCGCCCTCGCTGCAGTCGGCGCTGGGGGTGCGCTCCCAGTAGCAGATCTTTTTGCCGGCGACGGTTCGGATCATGGCGTCGTTGGTGGTCAGACCGCTTACGCTCTGCTCGCGATAGAGCTGGTACTGCTCGCCTTCTCCGCTGTAAAGGGTAGAAAGGTACTCGCAGCCTTCTGCGAACGTTTCGGGCGCCTGGTAGCCGCACAGCTCGCTCATGGACGGCAGCCACAGCTTGTCATCGGTGGCGGTGATGCTGGAGGCGTCTTTGGTGACGCCGATGTTGTTGGTGAGCTTTCGCACCGAGCGGATCTGATTACGGAGATCGTCAGGCAGCGTAGCCATGCCCTCGCCCGCCAGCCATTCGCGGAGCGACGATTGCTCCCAGCCACCCGTCGCAGCGCTGTCATTTACGGCGCGCATGGCGATGGGGGTGCGGAACATAAAGGTGATGCCCGCAGGGAGTCCGTCATCGGTGAGCGTGTCTGCCTTAAAGCCCACGATCTGGACTTGTGCCTTGGTCCCATCGGAAAGCCTGACGGTCTTGGTGTTCTCGTTTTCGAGCGACTGCCTGCTGTTTACCAGGTGGTAGGTTTCGGCAATCGCGAGCGCCTTTTTGTTGGAAGAGGTCTCTTGGATTTTGCGGGAGATCAGGGCGAGTTCTTCCCAGGTGTAATCGTCGAGTGACAGCTTGATGCCGTGCGCCAGGTCGATAAGCCCCCAGCACCCCGTGGCAATAGCGGAAGCTGCGATGCCGGCAACGCAGACGCCGCCGAGCGCGAGCGCAGTGCGACGCGAGATGACCGGGTGGAGCGTCTGAGCCTTGTCGGAGCCGGAAGCCTTTGGTTGCTGGCTAAAGTCGACAGGTGCGGGCAGCGGCGTGCGCGGCTCGAAATCGATGTCTTTAATCCAGGCATCGAGTTTGCCGACAATCGTAGACAGCGGCGCGCGCTGGGACTGTTCGTTATGGATGCCACTCATGATGACATCGACAAGCTTTTGGTCGCCGGGTAAGCGCGCCTTGAGCAGCTCGGGCTCGTGCTCGATCTTGTACAGGTAGGGCGACTGGTCCATATGCTCGTTTAGGCGATATGGCGTGTGGCCGGCATAGAGCGTGTAGAGCACGCTGCAGAGCTCGTATGTATCGATGCTGGGCGACGTGCGCAGCGGCGCCAGCTCGGGGATGTCGTTGGAGAGCATCTCGGGTGGGGCGAACTCGGGGGTGCCGTTGCGCCAGATGCCGGTGGACATGGTAAACGAGGGGTCTGAGCGCTTGATGCTCGAGCTGCCCAGATCGACCAGGCAAAGGTCAAAACTGCAGTGTGCAATCTGCTGGGCAAGGGGACGGCGCGTCGTTCGAATAATGATGTTGCGCAAGGAGATATCACGGTGCACAAAAGGTGCATCGAGCTTTTGGGTAGTCAGGAGGATCTCTCCCAGGCGTTTTCCGATTGCGGCGACGGTGTTTGCGGGAATGTGGCCGCCCTCGGCGGGGTCGGTTAACTCTGCCGCGGCATCGCGAAGGGGCAGGCCTTCAATCCATTCCATAAGGATGACCGGCGTGTTGCCGGCATAACCGTAGCCATAGGTTTTGGGAAAGCCGCCCAACAGTGACACGACTGCAAGATTGCGATACTCCTCGGTGAGCGTCTTGATGCCCGAGGGGCTGACAGCGGAGCCGTTTTCATCACAGCCGCTGAGGGGCCACAGCGTCTTGAGCGCAAAGGTCTCGCCCTCGGTGTTGGTGACCTTGCGAAGATGGTGGGAGTCGCCGCCGACTGCCCCGCAATCCAGCAGGGTGGTAAAGCGGCGAATGGTATCGGAGTCTTCGGTGGTCGCAAACATGGCGTTTGGTTCAAAGGGAGACAACGCGATGATATCCATGTCCGTGTCGTACGTCACGGGGTAATCCTTTCGAGAAAAAAGTGCATAACAATAATGTTAGTGAAAAGGTAGCGCAACCGTTGCCTTAATTGAAAAGTGCCGTTATTTGCAGGGGTTGATGCAAATAACGGCACCTTGTGCGTCGAAGATGTGTGGGCAGGCTAGTCTGTGATGCGAATGACCAAAAAACGCGTCGTGGCGCCCAAGCAAAGCGTGTCTCCGTTGTGAATCTCGACGGGGGTGTTGGTAAAGTTGGCGGGGCGGTCGCGTCGAGGCAGCTCGATAGGCTGCCGGCAGCGGTCGACGCCCGAGATCAAAAACGATCCGTTGGTGGAGTCGAGGCCCTGCGCAAGCCAGCGTCCGTCTTGGAACCAAATGCGCAGGTGCTGGCGCGAGACATCGGAATCAACGTCGGTGATGGCGTTCCCGTCGCCAGTCAGCGACCCGATAATGCTGCCCGCCGGGTTCGTGGTAAGGGGACGCAGCGGCGGTCGCGCCGAGTTGCCCACGACGCGCAGCAGCCCCAGGCGAATGTCTCCCGTGGGGCGCGCGGTTGTCGAGAAAAATGAGGTGACGGTCGTCTCGACCGTGCCAAGCGTCGAGAGCATCTGGTCGGACACAAAGGACTCGGTGTACTCGATGGCGTGGGCGGGGTCGCCAAGGCAGCCGGTAACGATAAAAAAGATCAGATGGATGTAGAGGCGATCTTTAATGTCACTATCGTCAGTGGTCTCGATGCGCTCGACGCCGTTTCTAAAGAGCATGCCGTCGACGCCGCAATTGGTAAGGGCATCCTGCATGTCTGGGACGCACGACTCCATATAGCGTTTAGCGACCTTGCTCAGCGATTGGGGGTCGGAGCCTCGGTTTTGCATGATGAGGTTGAGTATCTGGCGTGCACTTTGTTCAAAGGGCGCAAACAGCGGCTCGGGAAGGTCACCGGGTTTGGTGTGAACGATTTTGCGTGAGATAAACGACGGGACCGTCAAGCGTTCGGAGATGAGGCGTCCACCGTAACGGGCGTTGCTGGCCATGAGAATTTGCGCGGCGTTACCGTTGTTGATGCGACCGAGTGACTTAAGCCCGGCGTACAGTGCACAAGATGGAGTGTCAGCCATTTGTTTTTACCCCCCCCTTTCTCTCAAAAACAGCATTGGATACGTAAATATCGTCAATTATAGGCGCTTTGCAGCTCGAAATGCCCGCTAGGGGGCGCTGCGGTGCGAATCAGTGTTGAAAGGTAACAAAGAACAGAGTGTATGGCGGGTTAATAAGCTGGTAAAACGTGTTGGCGCGACCGCTGTGGGCAACATTTGGCATGATGCCGCTTTGGCTTTTGGTCACGGGGTCGTGCGGTACCATAAACGTCAATGAACTTTGACGCACGACCCGCCGAGCTTGCCCCGGCGGGCTTTTGGCGTTGCGATGCCGGAGGAACA
>USHZ01000048.1 GCA_900554595.1 uncultured Collinsella sp.
GCGGCGCCGGGGTCGAGCGTGGAGTGGGTCACAAAGATGGACTCCTCCTGGAAGTAGGGGAACACCTGGGCAAACATGCACCAAATAGCCAGCGTGAAGGCGCGGTTCTGAATCCAGCCGCCCTTGTTCCAAATAAAGGCGGCGACGGTGGGCGCCAGCAGCAGCGCAAAGCCGCAGAACCAGGAGTGGGTGGGCAGGCAGTTGTAGGTGTAGCAGAAGTTCCAGATATCGTAGGCGATGATGTAGACCCAGGTCATGTCGGGCCACAGCATGTCGGTCTTGTCCTCGGAGGCGTAGACACTCCACCAACCGGTCATGCAGAAGATGTTGATGATACCGGCGATGCCGTTGAACACGTTATTCCAACCGGCGAGCTGCGTGGCGCCCTCGGAGGTGACCCAGGTGGACTCGCCCAGGACAAAGAAGTGATAGGCGCTCTCAAAGTCGGACACGACGGCAATCATGATGTTGATGGCGACGATCACAAACGGCCACGCGCGGAACCAGTGCGCCTTGCCGATCTTGCCCCACTGGTACTTAATGGCAATGAAGCCCCAGCAGCCGGCCAGCGCCGCGTATACCTTGGCGTAATGGAACCAGCTGTTCTGGTACACATGGGTGGGGTTGGTGAGCGCCCATTCGGCGCCCTGCGAAACGCCGATGGCAATGGCGGCGCAGTAGATGGTCATGGCCAGCGGAGCCACGCCAAAGATGATTGCCGCGCCCAGCTTGGTGCGGCGGCCGACCTCGTTGAGCACGATCAGGCCAATAAAGACCATGGCCCAGCCGGCCCAGTGGATAAGGGTATCGCTACCCCAAACATCGAACAGCATGCTGCTCTCCTTTCACACGCCCGCGGCCCCTCTTCTGATCGCGGGCAGTTTGGCCAAATGTCGTCAGTTCTGGGGCTTGCGCTCCGGATACTTGGCGGTATAGCCCTCGATGTGGAGTGTCGAGGCGATGATTTCCTTGACCGTCTCGTCGGGCACATCGGGGTGCGTGCGGATGTACATCAACAACCCCATGATGAGGGTGTAGAACGTCTCGTAGACATGGTCGATGCGTAGCTCATGATGGGCGACAAAATCCACCACGGTGGTGTCGCAGATATACTGCGCCACGCGCTGGACCACGTTGTGCAAAAAGCCGCCGTAGAGCGCGCCGCTGCTCGAGGTGAGCGTACTCGGCAGCTCGTGACCGCTGGCGACCAGGCGCTTAAAGAGCGGGGCGACGGTGTCGAGCGCGCCCTCGATATCGCCGACGGTGCGGTTGGCATTCCACTGCTCGAGCTCGGAGATAAAGCCGTCGATCGCCTCGTCCATAACAGCGGTGACGGCGGCGTCCATATCGGCAAAGTAGTGGTAGAACAATGAACGCGTGCAGCCGGCTCGCTTGGTCACGGCCGATACCGATAGGTGGGACACGCCCAGCTCGGAGCTTACGGTGCGCACGGCATCGAGGATCTCGCGACGGCGTTCGTCGCCCGTCAAGCGCTTTGTCGCACTATCGGATGCGGGGGCGGCATCGACCACAGAGGTATCTGCTGTGTTGTTGCCCATGTTTTGCCGCCTTTCATCCTCTTTTGCCTGACCGTTCGCCTAACAGTCTTGAATATTGTTGACGGTTCGTCAATACTATTTTTGACACAATGTCAACAATGGCGGGTGAACGGCATGGGGGCATGCCCGGCCTGCAAAAAAAGAGGGGCGCTGCGGCCTCGTCGGGCTGCGGCAAGAGAAGGGACAACCATGATTCTCAACGGACCGGGAATTAGCTACACCGAGCCCGATATCGGTTCGGAGTTCGTGCCGCCGCTGCCGGAGCATCCGCGCGAGGCCATTGTCAAGCTGTGCGAGCACTGCACCAACCGTCTGCTGCATCGCGACGAGCTGCTGGGCTACGAGTACTGGTCGTTTGCCGAGGCCGCAACCGACGAGCAGGCCGAAGTGCTCTGCAAGATGAAGATGCGCCGTCCCTATACGCTGCCCGAGATGGTCAAGCTCACCGGCATGCCCGAGGCAGATATCGAGAAGATGCTCGACGACATGAGCTACACGGGTCTGCTCGAGTACAACTGGGAAAACCCCGAGCGCGCCAAGCAGTGGGTGCTGCCCATGCTGGTGCCGGGTTCTGCCGAGTTCCTCAACATGCGCGTGAGCCAGCTTGAGGAGCACCCGGTCTATGCCAAGTTCTTTGAACAGGCATCCAAGGGCCCGCTGTCCAAGGCTACGCCGATGGTGCCGCCCGGTGGTGCCGGCATCGGCATGCACGTCATTCCGGTCGAGAAGGCCATTGACGCCGCGAGCACCTCGGTGCCTATTGAGCATATCGAGCATTGGCTCGACAAATACGAGGGTAAGTATGCCGCTAGCACCTGCAGCTGCCGCGCGAGCCGTCGCGTGATGGGTGAGGGCTGCGCCGACGACCCGGCCGATTGGTGCATCGCCGTGGGCGATATGGCCGACTACGTGGTCGAGACCGACCGCGGTCATTACGTGACCCGCGACGAGGTTTACGACATCCTGCGCCAGGCCGAGGACAACGGCTTTGTGCACCAGATCACCAATATCGACGGCGAGAACAAGATCTTCGCCATCTGCAACTGCAACGTCAACGTGTGCTACGCCCTGCGCACCTCGCAGCTGTTCAACACGCCCAACCTGTCGCGCTCGGCCTATGTCGCCAAGGTCGAGAAGGACAAGTGCGTGGCCTGCGGTCGCTGCGTTGAGGTGTGCCCGGCTGGTGCCGCCAAGCTCGGCCAGAAGCTCTGCAGCAAAAAGGCCGGCGGACAGGTGCCCGAGTATCCGCGCCAGGAGCTGCCCGATGCCACCAAGTGGGACCACGCCAAGTGGTCGCCCAACTACCGCAACGATAACCGTATTGAGACGCATGAGTCCGGCACCGCTCCCTGCAAGACGGCCTGCCCCGCGCATGTTGCCGTTCAGGGCTATTTGAAGCTCGCGGCTCAGGGTCGCTATGACGAGGCGCTGGCGCTCATTAAGCGCGAGAACCCGCTGCCCGCTATCTGCGGCCGTGTGTGCAACCGCCGCTGTGAGGATGCCTGCACCCGCGGCCGTGTGGACGCCGCCGTGGCTATCGACGAAGTTAAGAAGTTTATCGCCCAGCGCGATCTTGACGCAGCGACCCGCTATGTCCCGCCCGTGGTGACTCCGACGCGTGCCGGCGGCTTCAATCAGAAGATCGCTATCATCGGTGCCGGTCCGGCCGGCCTGTCCTGCGCTTTCTACCTGGCCGAGAAGGGCTACAAGCCCGTCGTGTTCGAGAAGAGCGAGCGCCCGGGCGGCATGCTCACTTACGGCATTCCCAGCTTTAAGCTGCAGAAGGATGTTATCGAGGCCGAGGTCGAGGTTATTCGCCTGATGGGCGCCGAGTTCCGCTATGGCGTGGAGGTCGGTCGCGATGTGACGCTCGACGAGTTGCGCGAACAGGGCTTTAAGGCCTTCTACGTGGCTATTGGCTGCCAGCGCGGCCGCCTCGCCGGTATTCCGGGCGAGGATGCCGAGGACGTGACCGTGGCCGTCGACTTTTTGCGCGAGGTCAACAGCGGCAAGATCGACGCGCTGCCCGGCCGCACCATCGTGGTGGGCGGCGGCAACGTGGCCATCGACGTTGCCCGCAACGCCTGCCGCCTGGGCTCCGAGCACGTTGAGATGTTCTGCCTGGAGAGCGAGGCGCAGATGCCCGCCAGCGAGGAAGAGCGTCGCGAGGCCATCGAGGACGGCGCGCACATCAGCTGCGGTTGGGGCCCCAAGGAGGTTCACCTGGACGAGGCCGGTCGCGTGTGCGGCATTACCTTTAAGCGCTGCACGCGTGTTTATGACGACGAGGGCCGTTTTGCGCCCGAGTACGACGAGAACGACCTGCGTCGCGTCGATGCCGACCGCGTGGTCATGTCCATCGGCCAGTCCATTGTGTGGGGCGACCTGCTGGCTGGCTCCAAGGTGGAGCTTGGCCGCGGTCAGGGTGCCCTTGCCGATCCCCAGACCTACCAGACCGCCGAGCCAGACATCTTTGTGGGCGGCGACGTCTACACCGGTCCGAGTTTTGCCATCGATGCCATCGCCGCCGGTCACGAGGCCGCCGTGTCCATCCATCGCTTTGTGCAGCCGGGCTCCACGCTCACGATCGGCCGCAACCAGCGCCGCTACACCGCGCTCGACCGCGACGATGTCGTGATCGAGAGCTACGACAACGCGAGCCGCGAGGTTGCCCACGTGGGCCGCGAGCGCGAGAAGGCCGCGCCCTTCAGCGAGTACGTCGAGACCTTTACCGAAGAGCAGGTGCGCGCCGAGACCGCCCGTTGCCTTGGCTGCGGTGCCTCAATCGTCGACCCCAACAAGTGCATCGGCTGCGGCCTGTGCACCACCAAGTGCGCGTTCGACGCCATCCATCTGGATCGCGACCGCCCCGAGTGCTCAACGATGGTCAAATACGAGCAAAAGCTCCCGAGCCTCGGCAAGTACGCATTGAAGCGTGCCATCAAGATCAAGTTCGGTCATTAGGTTCCGCCGTTCTAACGAACGGCGGCACTGCCGACGCTGCGCGGCGCCCAGGCACCCCATCTTGCCCCTCAACTTCGGCGCCGCGGGCAAAAGCCCAGCGGACGCCTTGTTTCGGGGCAACCTGGGGCACCTGGATCGCCGCTCGCTGACGTTTGGCTGACATCGCATCAACCATTGTTGAAAGGTTTTCGCCTTGCATGAACTGGGAATCGTCTATCACATCATTCGCGATGTTGAGAACGTGGCGCGCGCCAATGGCGTGAGTCGCGTTTCGAGCGTGACGTTGCTGCTGGGCGAGGTCTCGGGCGTCGTTCCCGACTTGCTGCTCGACGCTTGGCGCTGGGCAGCAGATAAAAAGCCTATCGCGCAGGGCGCGGAGCTTATCGTGGAGCCTGTCGAGGCCGTGACGCACTGCGAGGCGTGCGGCCGCGACTACGCGACGGTCGAGCACGGCAAGACCTGCCCTCATTGCGGCAGCGGCGAGACATATCTGCTGCAGGGCCAGGAGGTCATGATCAAGCAGATTGAGACCTCCGACGAGGATTCGGCAGACGCTGTCCCCGACGGTCCTTCCGACGCCCCCGACGCCGTCGACGCCGCCAACCCCCTCCACATCGCCTAACTTAGTCGTTGGGGACGTTCTTAAACGACCAGTCAATCAAGAACGTCCCCAATGACTACTTGCGCTAATGCATAAGTCATGCTAATAGTCAAGTTATGTCTGTTTAAACAAAATAGCGGCAGTACAAGCGCATTCGCGCTTGCCTAAAATCGATATTAATGAACAGCCTGCTTGTATCTGTAAAATGCATGGCTTGATGAGCGACGCCTTGTCGTGTAATGAGTCAAAAAGCAGTAATGTAATCAACTTGTAACAAACCTAGACGTTTAAACAAATAAACCAACCTTTTGCGAAATTAGCTATAATTCCACAATCCAAACAGGTATAATCCTTTCATGTCGTGTAGGAAATACGTAGACAAAAAGGAGGTTATGTGATGGTAAGTATTGTTCTTGCTAGCCACGGTGACTTGGCTGCTGGAATCAAGCAGACGGGCTCGATGGTCTTTGGCGATCAGCCGTCTGTAGCCGTGGTCTCGCTCGAGCCGAGCATGGGCCCCGACGACTTCCGTGCCAAGGTCGAGGAAGCAATCGCTTCCTTCGAGGACCAGGAGCAGGTGCTCTTCCTCGTTGATCTGTGGGGCGGCACGCCGTTCAACCAGATCAGCGGGCTCATCGAGGGCCACGATTCCTGGGCTATCGTCACCGGTGTCAACCTGCCTATGCTCATCGAGGCATATTCGCAGCGCTTTGACGCAAAGAACACTGCACATGCGATCGCAAAACATCTCGTGACTGAGGCTAAGGCTGGCGTGCGCGTCAAGCCCGAGTCTCTGGAGCCCGAGGAGAAGAAGCCGGCTGCGGCCGCCGCTGCTCCTGCAGGCGCCATCCCTCCGGGAACGGTCATCGGCGATGGGCACATCAAGATCGCCCACGTCCGTATCGACACCCGTCTGCTTCATGGTCAGGTGGCCACCACGTGGACCAAGCAGATCAACCCCAACCGCATCATCGTGGTTTCCGACGGCGTTGCTCACGACGAGCTCCGCAAGACCATGATCGAGCAGGCTGCCCCTCCGGGAGTCCATGCCAACGTCGTGCCCATCAAGAAGATGGCCGAGGTCGTCAAGGACACGCGCTTTGGTGACACCAAGGCCATGCTGCTGTTCGAGAACCCGCAGGATCTGCTCAGGGCCATCGAGGCCGGCGTCGACATCAAGGAAGTCAACATCGGTTCTATGGCTCACTCCAAGGGCAAGGTCGTCGTCACCAACGCCGTCGCCATGGGCGATGATGACGTCAAGACTCTCGAGGCTCTCAAGGCCAAGGGCGTCAAGTTCGAGGTCCGCAAGGTTCCTTCGGATTCCTCCGAGGATCTCGACGCCATGTTGAAGAAAGCTAAGGCCGAACTGGCCGCTCAAGCATAGTAAAGGAGGGTCCGATACATGTCTGCAATCACTATTCTGCTTGTTGCGATTGTCGCGTTGCTTGCCGGTATGGAAGGCATTCTGGATGAGTTCCAGTTCCATCAGCCGCTCGTGGCATGCACGCTTATCGGTCTCGTAACCGGTCACCTTCAGGAGGGCATCCTCCTGGGCGGTTCGCTCCAGATGATGGCCCTTGGCTGGGCTAACGTCGGCGCCGCCGTCGCGCCTGACGCCGCTCTGGCCTCGGTCGCCTCTTCGATCATCATGGTGCTCGCCCTCAACGGCGGCGCCACCGATTCGGGCAAGGCCGTTACCGCCGCTATCGCCGTCGCCGTCCCGTTGTCGGTCGCTGGTCTGTTCCTGACCATGATCTGCCGTACCCTGGCTACCGCTATCGCTCACGCCATGGACGGTTGCGCCGAGAAGGGCGACTTCTCCGGCATCGAGCGCTGGCAGTACGCTGCCATCCTCATGCAGGGCCTTCGTATCGCCATCCCGGCAGTACTTCTGTGCATCATCCCGGCCGAGGCTGTTACCAACGCGCTTAACGCTATGCCCGACTGGCTGTCCGGCGGCATGGCTGTCGGCGGCGGCATGGTCGCTTCCGTCGGTTACGCCATGGTCATCAACATGATGGCCACCAAGGAGACCTGGCCGTTCTTCATCCTCGGCTTTGTCCTTGCTGCCATCCCTCAGCTCACGCTGATCGCCCTTGGCCTCATCGGCATCTCCCTTGCCCTCATCTACCTTGGCCTTAAGGATCTGGCCAAGCAGGGTGGCGGCATGAGCGGTGGCTCCGGTGACCCGCTCGGCGATATTCTGAATGATTACGAGTAGGAGGGGAGTGATACATATGGCAGAGAACAAGATTCAGCTCACCAAGGCTGACCGCAAGAAGGTTTGCTTCCGTCATCAGTTCCTTCAGGGCTCGTGGAACTACGAGCGTATGCAGAACGGCGGCTGGTGCTTCGCAATGATCCCTGCGATCAAGAAGCTCTACACCAGCAAGGATGACCAGATTGCCGCCCTTAAGCGCCACCTGGAGTTCTATAACACCCACCCCTATGTTTCCGCCCCCGTCATTGGCGTCACCCTCGCCCTCGAGGAGGAGCGCGCCAACGGTGCTCCGATTGACGACGTCGCCATTCAGGGCGTCAAGGTCGGTATGATGGGCCCGCTCGCCGGCGTCGGCGACCCCGCCTTCTGGTTCACCCTTCGCCCGATTCTGGGCGCTCTGGGCGCTTCCCTGGCCCTGTCCGGCAGCATCGCCGGTCCGCTGCTGTTCTTCTTCGCGTGGAACATCATCCGTTACGCCTTCCTGTGGTACACGCAGGAGTTTGGCTACAAGGTCGGCTCCTCCATCGCCAAGGACCTCTCCGGCGGTCTGATGGGCAAGGTCACCGAGGGTGCTTCCATCCTTGGTATGTTCATCATCGGCGCCCTGGTTGAGCGCTGGGTGTCCATCTCCTTCACCCCGGTCGTCTCCAAGGTCACGCAGTCTGCTGGCGCCTTTATCGACTGGGCTAACCTGCCCTCCGGTTCTGAGGGTGTCAAGGAAGCACTGACGATGTATAACTCCATCGGCGGTACTGCCCTTGATCAGGTCAAGGTCACTACGCTTCAGGCCAACCTCGATCAGCTTATCCCCGGCCTTGCCGCCGTGTGCCTGACCCTGCTGGTCTGCAAGCTCCTCAAGAAGAAGGTCAGCCCGATCGTCATCATCCTGGCTCTCTTCGCCGTCGGCATCATCGGTCGCGTCTGCGGCTTCATGTAAGCACGCTTCGGCTTAAGACCGAGAGAAGCTAGACAAGGGCTTTTGAGCCATTGAAACGGACCGCACCCGGTGGGTACACTGGATGCGGTCCGATTGTTTTATTTGGAGGGCGAGGCGCGCATGGCGCAATCTCAGAACAGCACGGTCGATCTGGCAACGCCGGCGACCTGCCTTATGGGGCTTACCAGCCACGGTAACGTGATGGTGGGAAACAAGGCGTTTGAGTACTATAACGAGCGCAACCCCGAGGATTACATTCAAATCCCGTGGGACGAGGTCGACTATATTGCCGCCGAGGTTTTGCGCGGCACCAAGAAGATTACGCGTTTTGCCATCTTCACCAAGGATAACGGTCACTTTACGTTTTCGACGCGCGACGACAAAGAGACGCTTCGTGCGGTCCGCAAGTACGTCGACGAGGATAAGCTCGTGCGCTCGCCCGACTTTATCGATGTGACCGCCAAGGGCGCCAAGAGCATTCCCTCCGTTATCAAAAACCTCTTCCACAAAGGCAACTAGTCGCCTGCGACGTTCTTATACGACTAGTCATTAAAGAACGTCCCCAATGACTATCACTTCGAAGAGTAGCTATACGCTGCATTACAACGGCGTAAATCTGCTACACTAGTACAACATGCCTCCGTAGCTCAGGGGATAGAGCACCGCTCTCCTAAAGCGGGTGTCGACGGTTCGAATCCGCCCGGGGGCACCAGGGAATATGACGGCGTCGCGAGAGCGGCGCCGTTTCTGGTTTGTGGGGGCCGCCGACGGCACCAGAGATTTGCCGATCCCGGTACCGCAACGGCGAAACGCCTTGCTAGTTTTGGAAAGCTCGTCGTCGGTGCCCTATCGCACTGCCGTTTAGTGCCGATTCTGCCATGCCCGCACTCTTAGCGAGGGTGAGGAGCGTGAATTAATCGGAGAGGGCCAACCACTTTGATAAAATCGTCCTCGCTGTCGGCAGCCCTCGTGCCGGGCAGAGCCCTCCATTTGATGGGAGGTGATGCCCATGACCGATTTCACCGAGCTCGTGAAGCTCCTGACCGCTACGGTCTCGCTCCTCACGGCCCTTGTCGGCCTTTCCAAGGCACTCAAGCAGGGCTCGAAACCCAAAAAGAAAGGCCACCGTCGCTAAGACGATGACCCAACTTCATTAAGCAACGGCTCTGCCCAGCTCTCTACAACTTGGGCTGCCGTCGGCACCATTTTACCCTCCTGACGAGGAATTCGTCCATATTTCAAAAATCAAATTGTGCCCGCGCTGTCATCCCGCGCGTTGTCATCCTGCTATCGAAGCCTACCGAATGCCTGCCATAGGAACATTAAAGCGCCCGCTTGCTGGGGGAGCAAGCGGGCGCTTCTGAGCGAATGTGTTTGCGGTCTAAACCGCTCGGAGCAACAAGCGATTGACGTTAGTTGCTAGACTCGGAGTCGTCGCCGGAGCTGGAACCGGAGACGGAAACCGTCAGCGTGATCGTGGTGTCGGTGGACTGCTTACCGGTGGGGGAGACGCCCGTAACGGTGGCATTCTCGTTGCCGCTCACAGGGTTGCCGTTCTGGTCACAGAAGCCGATGTTGTAGAAACCGGCGTTGTTGAGCGCGGTGACGGCGGCGGAGATGCTCTTGCCGTACAGGTTGCCCGGAACACTGGCCTTGCCGGACTTCTTGGCGATGACGACGGTGATCGTGGCACCGGGCTTCTGCTTGCCGCTGGGGTTCCAGCTAATTACAGTACCCTCAGTAACCGAGTCGTTTTCCTGGTAGCTCACGTCGACGCCAAAGCCTGCCATATCGAGGGCGTTGCGCGCCTGGGCCTCGGTCATGTCGGTCAGATCGGGGACGGACGTGGTATCCGGGCCGCTCGAGACCTTGTACGAGATGGTCGTGCCCTTCTCGACCTCCTTGCCGGCGGCAGTGCCCTGTTCAAAGACCTGGCCCTCTTCGGCCTCATTGGCTTCCTCTGAAGCGCTGCCCTTCAGGCCCACGCTTGCCAGTGCGGCCTCGGCCTGGTCCTTGGTCAGGCCGAGGAGCTGCGGAACCTCAACCTTTTCGGAGGGCTTAGGGCCCTTGGAGATTACCAAGTTCACCCTCGTGCCCTTGGCTTTCTTGGTGTTGCCGTTGGGGGTCTGCTCGGCGACCTTTCCCTCGTCGACATCGTCGTTGTAGCTCTGGTCGACGGTGCCTACCTCAAGGCCGGCTTCCTTGATCAGCTCAATAGCGGTTTCCTGGTCCTTGCCCAGCACGTCGGGCACCGTGACCTGTTCGCCACTGAACATGCCCGTGGCAAAGGCCACTACAACGCCAATCACGGCGACGGCGGCAATCACGGCGGCGATGATCTTGTTCTTGTTGGACTTAGGCTTCTCGACCTCGTAGGAGCCCGTGGAGCCCGAGACAGCGCTACGGGCGGTGTTCTGACCGCTCACGCCCGAGACGGGACGAACCATGGCGCGCGTTGAGTCGGAAAGCTCGCGGGTCTTGGTGGCACCCAGGTCGCCGGCGGCACCGATGATGCGCGTGGGCTCCGAGACGTTGACGGCACGGCCGGACAGGTAGCTGTTGAGCACCTGGCGCAGCTCGTCGGCCGTCTGGAAGCGGTTTGCCGGGTCCTTCTCCATGCACTTGAGGATGATGCGCTCCAGGTCGGCATCGACGCCGGAGTTGATCTGACTCGGCGGGATGGGGAGCTCGTTGACCTGCTTGAGCGCGACCGAGATGGCGTCGTCGCCGTCAAAGGGTACGCGGCCGGTGGCGCACTCGTACATGACGACACCCAGCGAGTAGATATCCGAGGTGGGGCCGAGGTCCTGGCCGCGGGTCTGCTCGGGGCTTACATAGTGGGCGGTGCCCAGCACGTTGTTATCCTGCGTGAGATGACTGTTCTTGGCGCGCGCGATGCCAAAATCCATTACCTTGATGTTGCCGTCGGGTAGCACCATGATGTTTTGCGGCTTGATGTCGCGGTGGATGATCTCGTGCTTGTGCGCGACCGAAAGCGCGGAGCTGATCTGCGAGCCGATCTGCGCGACCTTCTTGGGATCGAGGGCGCCGTGGCTCTTGATGCCGCTCTTAAGGTCGGTACCGCGCAGGTACTCCATGACGATGTAATAGGTGTCGCCGTCCTTGCCCCAGTCGTAGACGCCCACGATATAGGGGGAGGACAGGCCGGCAGCTGCCTGGGCCTCCTGCTTAAAGCGGGCGGCGAAGGTGGCGTCGCCGGCATACTGCGGCAGCATGATCTTGACAGCAACCGTGCGGTCGAGGACCTGATCCTGTGCACGGAAGACGGTCGCCATACCGCCCGTTCCCACCTTATCCTTGAGGAGGTATCTTCCCCCGAGGACCCTCTGTTCCATTCCTGCTCCTAACATAACTATTCGCTCAACGATGTGTGTAGTACC